>CANTEM010000132.1 GCA_947652805.1 uncultured Clostridia bacterium
ATTTTAACAAGAAAAAAGAAACAGGTGTGTTTGAAAGGCTGGTTGGGGATAAAAGATATGCGCAGGGATGCAGTTCTGGGTTTGTTTCCCGACTGCGACCGCGCCGAGATGTACGATACGGTAGAAGATTGTCCTGTATATGTGGTATATTACAAGGGAAAGCTTGCCGGATATGCTGTGTTTGTTACCGAAACCGGTTATATGGGAACGGTTGAAATGCTGGTTGCATTGGATTCGGATAATAAAATATCCCAGGTGAAAATCATATCCCACAGTGAATCGGAAGGGCTTGGCAGTAAAATTTGTAAAAACAAATTTCTGTCTCAATTCATCGGCATGCCGGATGAAGAACTCCGTATAGATCTCATATCCGGTGCAACGGTGTCCAGCCAGGCTGTACAGCGCGGCATGGAACGGGTGCTGGATTTGGGATTGGATTTCCTTGCAATTGCAGAAGACTTGGATGTAGAAACGATTTCTGCCGCGGAAATAGAGGATGATGTGCAAAAGGATAAAGAACCGGATGAAAGTACAACAGCGGATGAAACAACGCGTCCCGATGTAACGACCCGCCCCGGGGATGATACTGTATTCAACGGCGAAAATGTAGGCGGAGCAAATTCCAATGCAGGTGGTGGCAATGCTTCTGCAAATGGAGTGGATGGCACAACTGTTTATGATACGGAAACGGAAAAGCCGGATGAAACCTCGGCAGAGGAAACCACCGACGAAATAACGGCTCCTCCGGACACACCTGCTGTGACAACACCTCCGCAGCCTCCGGTGACGGCGGAACCGCCTTCCAGCACCGCTCCCGAAGAGCCTCCGAAGCCGGATGAAAGTACGGATGATCCGGATACTTCCGCTCCCGATGAATCGGATTCATCTGGGCCTGATTCTGACGCGGGGAGTGGCGGATGGCCCGGATGGAACGGATAAAATAATCATAAAAATATCGAATGCTGTTTGGAGCTGTTTATGTTATTGAAAACGAAATTAAAAAGCAGTGAGTCCTTGGCACTGTTTCAAACACTTGCATTATGTCCGGCGCTTGCAGTGACTACAACTTTGTTCCGCTCACTGGCGATTACAGGCGTGCTTCTGATATCCCTTGTTTTGTCGGCAGTGCTGGTGTCCGCTTTTCGTAAGATGATTCCTGCGAAGCTGCGTGCTTCTGTTTATCTGCTGATATCCAGCTTTTCCGTTACTTTTGTACAGCTGATTATGCGGGCTGTATTCCCCCTTGCAACAGCGTCACTTGGAATTTATTTGCCAGTGCTTGCGGTCAACTGTGCTGTGATTCTGCGCCTGGAAGCTTTTGCGGCGCTGAATACACCGGGACTCGCTGCTTTGGATGGATTGCTGACAGGGGCACAATTTGGCGCAGTGATGCTGGGATGCGGTTTTATACGGGAATTGTTTGGGACGGGAAGACTGTTCGCTTCTCCTATGGGCGGCGGATTAAAAGTCTTTCCTGCTGCTCCCGTTTCCTTTTTGGCACAGCCTGCCGGTGCATTGCTTCTGATCGCTGCTGTTGCGGCAATGATACAGCATGTACAAATTTGTAGGAAGGCAAAAGCTGAACATCCTGAAACAGTATAAGCAATAAATACAGAAACGTCTGCGCAGTGCGAACGGCGCAGAAAAGATGAAAGTATGGTAATTTAAATGGAATATGTACTCATATTGATTGCTGCAATACTTACGGATAATTTTGTATTTACAAAATTTTTGGGGATCGAGCAGGCATTTCTCACATCAGAAAAACCTTTGAACGCCATTCGGGGTGGCGGACTGGTAACGGGAGTCTCCCTTGTTGCCGGAGGGCTCACCTATCTTTTATATAGCTTTGTGCTACGGGCGTTGAACATTGCGTTTTTGACACTTCCGATCGGTGTTCTGATCGTTGTGGCAGCGGTGGCCGTGCTGGAGGTTATATCTGCGAAAAATGATGCTTTAGAGGAAACACTTCGCTGTCATTTCCCGATGATTACCACCAACGGTGTGATTATGGGAGCTGTCTTTCTGGCGATAGAAAATGATCTGGGCATTGGAGCATCCCTTTTGCTGTTTTTGGGTGCGGGTATTGGATATACATTGGCGGCTCTTGTCTTTGCAAGCATCCGGGAACGGCTGCGGCAATCCAATCCTCCAGCGGCCTTTGCAGGTATTCCGATTATGATTGCGGCTGCTGCATTGGCAGTGATGGCTTTTTCAGGATTTGCCGGACTTCATTTTTAAGCCTGCAGAGTTGTTCCGCAGATAAGGGAGAATTTAAGATGATTATTGAAACAATTGCCGCTGTGGCAATATTTTCTGCCGTCGGTTTTGTAACTGCGGCTTTTCAGGGGAAGGCGAAGGATGATGAGGCAGTCCGCACAGAGGTTCTGCGCGAAAAGATTCTGGAATGCCTGCCCGGGAAGAACTGCGGTGTGTGTGGATATGAAAACTGCCCCGGAGCAGCACTGGCAATTGCCAAAGGACTTGCCCCGTCAGATGTTTGTCTTGCAGGCGGGGTAGGTACTGCCCAGGCAGTTGGCGTAATTATGGGATTTGATCCTACCCATGCGGTTCGCATGCGGGCGCAGGTTATGTGCTCAGGCGGCGGCGTATCAAGCAGAAAAAAGTATATTTATGACAGCGGTGCAGAAGATTGTGCTGCCGCCGCACGGCTTGGCGGCGGAGAAAAAAGCTGCAAGTATGCCTGTGTAGGACTGGGAAGCTGCGTAAAAAGCTGTCCCTTCGGCGCAATCGAAATGATTGGCGATGTGGCTGTGGTGCAATATCAGAAGTGTACCGGCTGCGGGATCTGCGTAAACAGTTGTCCCAAACATATTATCCGTTTGATTCCTTATGACTGTTATCATTGGGTAGGATGTTCTTCTCACGAGGAAGCACGCCGCAGTCAGTACAATTGCGGCGCAGGCTGTACCGGCTGCGGTGCATGTGAACGCGTTTGCCCGCAAAAAGCAATCCGTGTGCAGGGAAAACTTGCGTCTATTGATTACAGCCTTTGTGCCGGATGCGGCAGATGCTACGAGACTTGTCCTACAGGTGTAATTTGGAAATCGGAGATTGAGGGAGCCGACGGATTGGTGTTGCGGCGCGGAAAGATACATAGCTATGCTGAATAAAATACAGTGTAACAAGGGTCACCAATTCTGGTGACCCTTGTTTTTAATATTCTATTTTTGCCGGCTGAATAGGTGTATCTGCTTTTTCATAGGTAAGTGCAATCTCGTCATTTACGTTGTATAATACAATTTCTTCACTCTCTGCCGCAGAAATTCGGAACCATACATCAGCATCTGTGTCCAGCTTGATATAATAGTAGGTTGTTCCTTCTATTACGGCCGTCCGCAGTTCGGTGATCACGCCGACTATATGCTCCGTTTTATCTTCCGTGACAGGGGCTTCCTGATCGTCGGATATAATTTTGTTCTTGCGGAGTAATTCATAATAGTTTTCTTCACATTCAGCAAGGGAAGCGCCGTTGCTTGCAATTCCCGCTAAGATAGACAGCCACACGGTTGTAGGTGTGGAG
>CANTEM010000133.1 GCA_947652805.1 uncultured Clostridia bacterium
AGAAACAGAGAGTTTCTAAAATATATATCCAAAGGAGGAACAGGTATGGCAGGAATAAATAATAGCGAGGACGTAAATGATGTACTGTGCACAAGGGATTACAGATATAGGGAAACTGGAAAACATGAAGCATTCCCATGTGTTCATGCGGTTCCCCGGTGGAAAAGCCAAAGCGGTCACCTTCAGCTTTGACGACGGCGTGGTTGAGGACGCATGGATGGTGGAAATGCTTAAAAAATATCACATGGGCGGCACGTTCAATATTAACGCAGGACTGTGTACCTATGATCCCACAGATTATACAAAGGTAAACGATGACTACCTCCCCGACAAAAGCATTCAGGAGCGATTTACCAGAAAAGAGATGTGCCGGATTTTTGAAGGCAGCGGCATGGAGATCGCTTCCCACGGATATTCCCATGCACAACTGGATAAAATTGATACGGCAGCTGCTATGTGGGAGATTTCCCGGGATCGGGCGGAGCTGGAACAAATCACCGGCGCACCGGTACGCGGATTTGCGTATCCCCAAGGGGGCGTGAATGCGGATATCATCACCTTCCTGAAGCAATGTGGGTTCCTGTATGCCCGGCATGCACGGTCCACCTATGGATTTGATATGCCCACAGATCCCTATATGATCCAGCCTACATGTCACTTTTTAGAGGAGCAGGTTCCTGAATTGGCAAAGGCGTTTGTAGAAAGAAACGTAACCACTGGCGTGCTCCAGAAAAATACGGAACCGGCGCTCTTTTATATATGGGGACACAGCTACGAGCTGCGCAGAAAAGGGGAGGAGGATTATAAGAAAACAGAAGCTTTTTTGGAATATATCTCCGGCAGGGAGGATATCTGGTATCCCACAAATATACAGCTGTTTGCATATAAAAAAGCCTTTGACGAACTTGTATACGGCATTGACCGTACCTTTGTACAGAACATGTCCTGCATGCCTCTCTGGGTGTTCGCAAACGGTAAGACCGTCCGGTTAGACCCCGGCGTGGTGGTTCCCTTGTAATTTCTGCTTGTTTTACAAAAAATGTGCGGAAAACCCTTGCAATTCCTGTATGCGTGTGCTATACTAAAAAAGGATTATGAAATACGTTGAGAATGGAGAGTGGGGTTGACCCACTCTCTGTTTTGTAAAGACAGAAATAGAAACTGGCGGGAGCATATTATATGGAAAAACAAAAGAAAAATATTGCCGGTATCGTTCGGGAGCTGATTCAGCCTGTTGCTGACGAAATGGAATATATCCTGTGGGATGTAGAATATGTGAAGGAAGGCGCAGAAATGGTTCTGCGTATCACCATTGACCGGGACGGAGAGCAGGGAATCGGGATCGAGGACTGTGAACGGCTGCACCGTGCCATTGATCCTATGCTGGACGAAGCAGATCCCATTGAAAATTCCTACCGGCTGGAGGTTTCTTCCCCCGGCGTGGAGCGTACCCTGTCCAGACCGGAGCATTTCCAAAAATGTCTTGGCGAACAGGTGGAGGTGCGGCTGTATGCGCCTCTGGAGGGGCAGAAAAAAATCGTCGGCACGCTCACCGGTGCAGATGAAAATACCATTACCGTTACTGTGGGTGAAAATCCTGTGACCCTGGAAAATCAGCAGTGGGCAAAGGTGACGACCATATTTGCGTGGTAAAAAACGAAAAGTTTCATATATTAACTAAGAGAAAGGTTTGGAAAGCGAAATGAATGCAGAATTCTTCACTGCTTTGGATCTTTTGGAAAAGACCAAAGGAATCCCGAAGGATTATATGATAGAGAAAGTGGAAGCCGCTTTGATCAGCGCTTTCAAAAAAGAATACGGCACGGGAAATGTACGTGTAACCATTGATCCGGAAAAAAAGGATGTTCGTGTTTACGAATGTAAGGACATTGTAGAAACGGTGGAGGATCCCGCAACACAGATTTCCGTAGAGGATGCAAAAAGCATCAGCAGACGCTACACACTGGGCGGCGTTGTGGAACGGGAAGTGAAAACCAAGAATTTCGGCAGACTCAGCGCCCAGACAGCAAAGCAGGTTATCATTCAGGGAATCCGGGAAGCAGAGCGAAGCAGCATGCTGCGGGAATATGAGAAAAAGCGTGAGGAAGTCATCAGCGCGGTTGTCACCAAAGCTGCGGATGCAAGCGGAGATATTGTCATTGATACCGGTACCAGTGAAGCAGTGCTGGTGCAGGGCGAGCAGATTCCCGGCGAGAGCTTTGCAGTGGGCGATCGGATCAAGGTGTTTGTAACCGAAGTACGTCGGGACAGTCAATCCGGTCCTATGGTTACTCTTTCCAGAACCCATCCCAACCTTGTAAAGCGGCTGTTTGAAATGGAAATCCCTGAGATTCAGGACGGCGTGGTTATCATTGAAGGCGTATCCAGAGAAGCCGGCAGCCGTTCTAAATTGGCTGTGTATTCCAGAGAAGCTGATGTAGATCCCGTAGGCGCATGTATCGGTGAACGGGGACGCCGAATCGGTGAAATTGTGGAAGAACTCCGCGGCGAAAAGATTGATGTAATCGAGTATTCTGAGAAGCCGGAAGAATATATCGCAGCGGCACTGTCTCCGGCGGAAGTTCTGGATGTAGAACTGGACGGCGAGCGCAGCGCGATCGTTACCGTAGCAAATGAACAGCTTTCACTTGCAATCGGTAAAGAAGGACAGAACGCCCGCCTTGCGGCAAGACTGACCGGTTATAAAATCGATATCAAAGGAAGATAAACACTGCTCCGGCAGATGCCTTCCTGTTTGAGAGGGTATATATGAGCAATGGAAAAAAGGGACAAAAGCCCAGAAAGGTGCCCTTGCGCCGCTGTCTTGGCTGCGGCGAATCCTTTCCGAAAAAGGATTTGATGCGGGTAGTACGCAGCCCTGAGGGGCAAGTGGCATTGGACTTTACCGGGAAAATGAGTGGGAGGGGCGCATATGTGTGCAAACGCTCCGCCTGTTTCCAGAAGGCAAGAAAAGCAAAGCGATTCCAGAACAACCTGGAAATCAGCATTTCTGAGGAAGTGCTGGATGCGCTGGCACAGGAAATCCGCCTTTTTGAAGAAGAGAATGCGGACGGATGATGCAGAGTAAACTACTGAAGTATATCGGCTTTGCCCGCGCCGCCGGAGCGCTTGTGCTGGGAACAGATCTTGTTCTCACCGCGATCCGCAGGCGGCAGGCAAGAATCGTGATTCTTGCCGCAGACGCATCTGCCCGCACAGCAAAGCAGATACAGGACAAAAGCAGTTTTTATCATATTTCCATGTTCCAAACGGAGCATACAATGGAGGAACTGGCACAGGCGGCAGGCAAATCTGCACCGGTTGCAGCCTTAGCTGTGACGGATGCCGGTTTTGCAGCAGCAATCCAGAAACTCTCAAAAGAAACTATGTAAATTCAGTCTGGTAACAGACTGCGATAAATGTAAGCAGCGAAAATCTGACAGGAAAGGACGGCTAATGAATAATTTAAATCTTCCTCCTGCTAACCCTGAGCAAA
>CANTEM010000134.1 GCA_947652805.1 uncultured Clostridia bacterium
ATACTGATGTTCGACAATGGTTTGGAAATATGGGAGTATGGACTATGCTATCACGTGAAGTAACTATAAAAAACAATGTGGGTCTTCATGCAAGACCGGCTACCTTCTTTATCCAGAAAGCAAACTCCTATAAAAGCGCAATTTGGGTGGAAAGAGAAGATCGCAGAATCAATGCAAAAAGCCTGCTTGGCGTTTTGTCTCTTGGCATCGTCAAGGGTATGAACATCACCATTATTGCCGACGGCGCAGATGAAGCTGAGGCGGTTGAGGGTCTTGCTGCGCTGATTGACACAGGATTCAACGAGTAATTCAATAGTTCATGGCGGCCGCCCGTTTCGGGCGGCTTTTTGCTTCATAGCAGACGATTGGGGAAAATGCGTATGGAACAGAACATGCAGGCATTGCAGTATCTGCAAAAAAAAGCGGCGCTGCTGCCGAAAACGCCCGGCGTGTATATCATGGAGGATAAGGACGGCAAAGCAATCTATGTGGGCAAGTCCCGGGCGCTGAAAAACAGAGTCAGCCAGTATTTCCACGGCGCTCACGATATCAAGACCTCCCGCATGGTGTCCCATGTCCGGGATTTCCGGTATATCACCTGTGATACAGAGATGGAATCTCTGGTGCTGGAAAATAATCTCATCAAGCAGTATACGCCAAAGTATAATATTTTACTGAAAGACGCCAAATCCTATCCGTATATCAAAGTGACCACGGAGGAGGAATATCCCCGGATTATCATGACCCGCAAGCGGGGCGAGAAGGGATTGTATTTCGGGCCCTATTCCAACACCAAAGTAATCGGCAATGTGATTTCCACCATTGAAAAGACGCTGGGCATCCCCTCCTGCAAAAAGAAATTCCCCGATGATATCGGAAAGGGCAGACCCTGCGTGTACCGGCAGATCGGCAGATGCTGCGGGGTTTGTACAGGACAGGTCAGCGCCCAGGAATACGGAGAGCTGATCAAATGCGCGATCCAGCTTCTGCGGGGAAATACAAAAGAAGTGGAACAGGCGCTGCAAGCCCGTATGGAACGGGCGGCACAGCAGGAGCGGTTTGAAGAAGCCGCCAGATGCAGGGACGCAATCGCGGCCCTTGGCAGATTAGGTGACAGACAGAAAACCCAACTTTCTCCCGATACGGACTGCGATGTGCTTGCTTTGTCCTCTCATGAGGGATGCGACTGTGCGGCTGCTTTGTATATCCGGGGCGGTGCGATTTGCGACAGCGAATATTTTATGTTTGGCGCAGATGAAATCACCGGAGCACAGACCTACAGCGAGGAAGAGACTGTCCCTGAAAACGCCCAGGACGATTCTCCTTTCGCAGCGTTTATCGTGAATTTGTACCGCTACCGGGAATACATTCCAAAGGAAATTTATCTTTCCTTTTCCCTGACGGAAAGCGACCGGGAGATCACGGAAACCTATTTGTCCCAGCGCGCCGGGCGGAAAATTCAAATCCGCACGCCGGTGCGGGGGATTCCCCGGGATCTGTGCAAAATGGCGCAGCGGGACGCGGTGCGCCACAGCGTAACCCGCCGGAGAAAAGACGATACCGATGAAAAGCTTCTTGCCAGTCTTGCGTCGCTGCTCCATTTGGAGGTGCTTCCCCAAAAGATCGAAGCATACGACATTTCCAATATGGGAAGCGAAAACATCACGGCAGGTATGATCGTAGTGGAAAATGCAAAATTTTGCAAGAAGCACTACCGTCATTTCAAAATAAAAGGAAACGACGGACCGGACGATTATCAGGCAATGGAAGAAGCGCTGCGCCGCAGACTGTCCCATGCAGGGGAAGCAGGCGACGACTCCTTCGGCGTGCTGCCGGATCTGATTTTGCTGGACGGCGGCGCGGGACATGTGTCTGTGATCCGGCAGCTGCTCCGCTCTCTTGGCATTGCCGTTCCGGTATTCGGTATGGTGAAGGACGAGCATCATAAAACCAGAACCATTGTTTCGGAGGACGGCGAGGTAAGCATCGCAAGAGAGCCGGAGGTGTTCCGGTTTGTGTACCGGATCCAGGAGGAAGTGCACCGGTATACGATTTCCCGGATGAGCGCGGCAAAAGGAAAAGCAATGAAGCATTCTTCTCTGGAGAAAATACCGGGCATCGGTCCTGCGAAAGCAAAAAAACTGTTGCTGCACTTTAAGACCCTTGCTTCCCTTCGGGCGGCTTCCGTGGATGAGATCGCCGCCGTGCCGGGAGTGACCAAAGAAAATGCCGCTGCAATACTGGAATTTTTACAGAATAAATAACCCCAAAGAAAGGTATAATAATAAAAATGAGAATTATAACGGGCAGCGCCAGAGGGATTCAATTGGAGTCCCTGCCGGGCGAGGATACCAGACCGACAACAGACCGGGTAAAAGAAGCGCTTTTTTCTATGATACAGTTTGAAATAGAAGGCAGACGGGTGCTGGATCTGTTCGGCGGAAGCGGGCAGCTTGGGCTGGAAGCCCTCAGCCGCGGCGCCGGACACTGCGTGTTTATTGATGCGGCGCGGGCGGCATGTGATGTTATTACTGCAAATGCCAAAAAAGCCAAATTGTTTGACAGGTGCAGAATATCAACGGGAGATTACGCATCCTTTTTGCGAAGTGCTGCCGATAAGGAGCAATTTGACATTATTTTCCTGGATCCCCCCTATGCTTCCGATTATCTTGCCCATGCACTGACGGGCATTGCAGAGGGAAAACTGCTGGCAAACGGCGGGAAGATCGTCTGTGAAACAGACAACGGCGCACTGCCTACTTCCAAAAGATTATTGAAGGACGAGGCATATCACGCCCAGCAGGTGCGGCAGCAGGTGTTTGGCGAGGATGACGCATTGCAGGCGCAGTTTACAGTTTTGCGTACCGCTTTGTACGGCAGAACGCGGATCACGCTTTTAGAAAAACAGGAGGACGGGCAGTGAAACGGGTAGCGATGGTGACCGGCAGCTTTGATCCGGCAACACTGGGACATGTGGATATGATCCAGCGGGCGGCGAAAGCCTTTGACGAGGTATACGCTGTGGTTTTGGTGAATGCGGAAAAGCAAAATTCAGGCATGTTTTCACCCACCCAGCGCCGTTTGATTTTGGAAAGCGCCTGCCGGGACATTCCGAATGTGCAGTGCCTTGTGTGCGACGAGCTTGCCGCCGAATTTGCGGACAAGCTGGGCGTATCCTATATTGTAAAGGGAATCCGCAACGGAACGGATTTTGATTATGAATATACCCTGGCGGAGATCATGCGCCGGTTTTCCCCCAGACTGGAAACTTTTTTCTTGCCTGCAAGTCCGAATTTGGCCCATGTTTCATCCACATATGCAAGAGAACGGCTGCGCTATGGAGCAGATTTGTCGGATGTGGCGGACGCGGCAACGGCAAAGCTGATGATTCAGTTTTTAGCGGAAAGAAAAAACAATAAAATGTAAAAAAGAGGGCATGCCCTCTTTTTTCTTTATTAAAAAGGCTCCCTTGTGTAAAGGG
>CANTEM010000135.1 GCA_947652805.1 uncultured Clostridia bacterium
TATCCTACCTTGGATATTTATAAAGCCATTATTATGGAGAACGGGTATCTGTCAGCCTTATTGAATACCTTTGTGCTTGCAGGATCCTGCGCACTGATTCAGACCTTTGTATGCTGTCTGGTAGGTTACGGGTTTGCAAAGTTCAAGTTTAAATTCAATAAGCTGCTGTTCCTGTTGGTTGTCTTTACGATGATCGTACCCCACTCAACCTTGCAGCTGTCCATGTTTATGGAATTCCGGTATTTTGATATACTGGGTATCCTGAACCTGCTTGGCGGAGGCGTGGTAGACTGGCTGCGGTTGTTGGAGAATCCTTCTCTCAACCTCCTCAATACATACTGGCCCCTGTGGATCATGTCCGCAACAGCCCTTGCCTTCAAGAACGGTCTGTATATCTTCCTGATGCGTCAGTTCTTCAAGGGTGTGCCGGATGAATTGGAGGAATCCGCATATGTGGACGGTGCAGGTGTGTTCCGTACATTCGTGCAGATCATTCTGCCTCTGTCTATCCCAATGATGATCACCGTATTTATGTTTGCTTTCTCCTGGCAGTGGACGGACAATTTCTATACCGATTTGTTCTATACCACTTCCGGTCCTACACTGATGCCCGATATCGTGGCAGTTCCTACTTCCCTCAATATCACATCGGCGGCGGCAAATATGTACAACACGGCAATAACCAATACCTGCGGAATTTTGATTCTGCTGCCGCTCCTGCTCATTTATGTTTTCGCACAGAAATACATTATTCAGGGTATCGAGCGTTCCGGTATTACAGGTTAATCGAATTTTTAAAAGCGTCGGCTTTATGCCGGCGCTTTTTTTACAGCAATATAAAAGCCCACCGGTAAACCCGGTGGGCAAACATTTATCACTTTACAGTGTAAAATCAACATCCCGGAGCAGACGCTTTTCAGCCGCAGGACACCACAAATTATTGTTGGCTTCACAAATATCTGCCAGATCTGCAAACAGAGCTGCATGCTCGCCGCCCTGCTCCGCTTCGGCGCGGAAGTCTGCAATTGCAGTCAGGGGTAAGGTCACATGGGTGTAAATCAGCTTTTTTCCGCCGGGAATGCTCGGCAGATCAATTGTAGTCTGGGCGTCTGCATTCAGTCCGCCGATATGGGTGATCATGCAGGACGGGTTTACTTTCTGCTGCTCCATCAGACGGATAGATTCGATCAAATCCTCATTGTTGCCGCCTGAGGTGCCTACAATATGGGTAGCGGCATAATGTACATTATAAAAATTGAACTTGGCAGAAAATTCCGGATTGGTAGGACCGGCAAAGAAATTCAGACATCCGTCTCTGCCAAGGATCGCATCCGCCATTTCCACTACAGGAGCAACCGGTGCAAATACAAACACATCGTCAAATCCGTCCTTGCCGGTAAGGGCACGCAGCTGGCCGGCAGCATCCTCCATTCCGGCAGTATTGATATACCGCAGATCTACGCCGTGTTTTTTTGCTTCCTCCGGTGTGATCAGGGAAGCAGCACGGGTAAGGCGCTCATCGTCAATATCTGTAACGATCAGCAGAGAAGGCGCTCTGCCGCCGTGTATAGCGTAATCTACCGCGCCCAGTCCCATAGGACCGGCTCCGGCGAGAATTGCCATTGCACCGCCTTCTATGGTGCCCATACGGTGTTCATACTTGCCGGGGGTTGTATGATAGTTTGCATGGAATGCGCCTACAATACAGCTCATGGGTTCTGCCAGACTGCCCCAGTAAAAAGCTTCGCCCTGGTAAGGCAGCAGACAGTCGCATTCCATTACCTCGTTTGGGATGATGACATATGTAGCGCCGCCGCCGATATCGTGATAAGAATATCCGGGCGCGGCAAGGGAACCCTTATAATTGATTGCAGGCTGAATCGCAAAACGGTCGCCTGCTTTAAATTTACCCTGCCACTTTTTGCCCACTTCAATCAACTCACCACAGAATTCGTGCCCCAGGATGATGGGAGAGTCTGCAACATTGTCCGGTACGCGCTTGTGCGCTGCGCCCTGCAATGCAGCCTTGTGAGAAGACATGCAAATGCTATCGGAAATGACTCTTGCTAAAATCTGATCCTCCTGTAGTGCGGGAAGCTCAAATTCCTCTGTGCGGATATCGTTTACTCCGTATAATCTGACTGCTTTTGTTTTCATTTCTTTCTCCAAATTTACTTATTCTTATCAAACAGACGGCGCAGACGCAGCGCGTTTTCCTGCTTGCGGTCTATATGTTCTGCATCCGTTGCCGGACGCACATGGATAACAGTTTGTTCACCGTCCTGTACCGTTACGGTAAGCGCCAATGCGTCGTCTTCCCGGACCGTACCGAAGGAGGAAGCAGGAAAGGCGATTTGTTCGCTTCCGTCGTCCGGAATGCAAACAGCGATCCCTTCTTCAACCCGATCAACTACACAAATAATTGTTTTTTCCATATCAGTATCGGGGCAGGTCGGTGAAGCCAACTTTTCTGCGAACCTTGGAAAGGGTTTTCATAGCAGATTTGGCTGCCTCTCTGGCGCCGTTTGCCATGACTTCCTCTAAATACTTCTTATCAGCAACAAGTCGTGCATATTCCGTTTGAATCGGCGCCAAAACATCGGCGCAGGTTTCTCCCACAGCCAATTTGAAATCGCCGTAGCCCTTGCCGGCAAATTCCTGTTCGATTTCCGGAAAGCTTTTGCCGGTGAGTGCGCCGTAAATAGACATCAGATTGATGATGCCGTCTTTTCCTTCGGCAGCGCATACAACTGTATCAGAGTCGGTAACCGCACGCTTAAACTTGCGGATTATCACATCCTTGGGATCCAAAATCCGCACGATTGCGTTTTCGTTTTCATCGGATTTGCTCATTTTTTTGGTGGGTTCCGCCAAACTCATAATACGAGCAGAGGGGGTTTTACTGATAAAGGGTTCGGGAATCACAAATACGTCTCCGTAAATGCTGTTGAACCGTCCGGCAATATCCCGGGTGATTTCCAGGTGCTGTTTCTGGTCATCGCCTACAGGGACAAGCTCTGTTTGATACAAAAGGATATCTGCTGCCATCAGGGTGGGATAGGTGAACAGACCTGCATTTACATTGTCCGCATTCTTTTTGCTTTTATCCTTAAACTGAGTCATTCTGGAAAGCTCGCCGAACATGGTGTAGCAGTCCAGAATCCAGCCAAGCTCCGCATGGGCGGAAACATGGCTTTGGACGTATATAACATTTTTTTCCGGATCCAGCCCGCAGGCAATATACAGGGCAAGGGTTTCATAGGTGCGGCGGCGCAGATCGGCGGGATTCTGCCGTACGGTAATGGCGTGCTCGTCTACCACACAGTAATAGCACCGGTATTCCTCAGAAAATTTAGGAAAGTTCCGGATTGCTCCCAGATAATTTCCAAGGGTCAGCACACCGGAAGGCTGTACCCCGGAAAACACGACTTTTTTATCCTGATACATGATATATGCTCCATTCCTGAAAT
>CANTEM010000136.1 GCA_947652805.1 uncultured Clostridia bacterium
AAATACTAAAGTAGAAATTGTTAATAAAGATGAAAAGGATATTATATGCCGAAATATATAGAAAAAGTTGATAAAATGACCGTTCCGGTTATCCCTACGAGGGGGCTGGTTGCATTTCCTTCCATGCCATTAAACTTTGAATTGGAACGGGAAATGTCCATTTGTGCGGCTGAGGCTGCTGTGAAAAACGATATGTACGTACTGCTCTTGTGCCAGAAGGATTTGAGCTGTGCTGCTCCGACACCGAAGGATCTTTATGAAATCGGCACCATATGCCGAATCAAGCAAACGCTCACTTCCTCGGACGGAATCATGCGGGTACTGGCAGAAGGAATATGCAGAGGAACCGCGATCTCCTTTACCGGGCACGGCAGCTGTATGTATGCAAATGTGCTGACAAAAACAGTTTGTCTGGAAAAAGGAACTTCTGATATCCGTACAGAAGCACTGCTGCACGAGACCTTTACAGCGTTGGAAAATTTTGTAGGGTATTTGCCGGCAGATTCCAGCGATATTCTCCTCTCTGCCCGCAGCATTAAGAACCCAGGGCAGGCGGCCGATTTTATCGCGGCCAGCACGTTCGTGAAGTATGAGGACAAGCAACGCATTTTAAATATCTTTGAGCCCCTTGCACGTTTGGAAGCTACCGCTGTTATTTTGGAAGAGGAAGCCAAACTTCTTGCCACTGAAGTGATCATTCATAAAAAAGTGCGCCAGGCTATTGACGATAATCAAAAAGAATACTATTTACGGGAACAAATGAAGGTCATCCAGGCTGAACTCGGCGAAGACGCCGGTGATGACGCTGCCATGTTTTATAAGAAAATCGAGGAATCCGGATTTCCAGAAGAAATTCAGGAAAAACTCCGTAAGGAAGTGGGTCGTCTGTTGAAATCCTCTTACGGAAGTCCGGAAGCGGCCGTATTGCGTAATTATCTTGAATTGTGCTTGGAAATCCCTTATGGGAAAACAACCAAAGACCGACTGGATATTGCCCGAGCCAAAAAAATTCTGGATGATGACCACGACGGATTAGAGAAACCCAAAAATAGAATTTTGGAATATCTCGCCGTGAAGCAGCTCAACCCGGAACTGCGGCATCAGATTATATGTTTTGTCGGACCGCCTGGGGTGGGAAAAACCTCTCTTGGTCATTCGATTGCGCGGGCGATGAACCGAAACTTTGTCCGTGTATCCCTCGGGGGCATACGGGATGAAGCTGAAATACGCGGGCACCGTAAAACCTATGTGGCAGCAATGCCGGGGCGAATTATCAACGCGTTATGTCAAGCCGGCTCCATGAATCCGGTAATGCTCCTGGACGAAATTGATAAGCTTTGCTCCGATATGCGGGGGGATCCTGCCTCCGCACTGCTGGAGGTGCTTGACAGCGAACAAAATAAAAATTTCCGGGATCACTTTGTTGAAATGCCTTGCGATCTTTCCAACGTAATGTTTCTCGCAACGGCGAATTCCCTTGACACTATTCCGCGCCCCCTCCTGGACCGAATGGAAGTCATTGAATTATATACGTACACAAAGCCTGAAAAAATCGCAATTGCCAAAAACCATCTGTTCCCCAAGCAGCTTCGCCGACATGGGCTGAACAAACGAACACTGCGTCTGTCGGATGAAGCCATCGAGGAATTGATTGACGGATACACAAGAGAGTCCGGCGTTCGGAACCTGGAACGGGAAATTGCAGCATTATGCCGCCGTGCCGCGCGCAAAATGATTGAAGAAGATAAAAAAAGCGTTAGTATATCCAAGGCAACCCTCGCCGGTTATCTCGGTCCCCGTAAATTTTTGGATGACGAAAAAACAGAAAAAAACGAAGTGGGCGTTGTCAACGGTCTTGCTTACACTTCTGTGGGCGGAGATCTTCTGAAAATTGAAACTACCGTTATGCCGGGCAGCGGTAAAATTGAACTGACAGGCACATTGGGAGATGTGATGAAAGAATCTGCGCGTATCGCTGTTAGTTATATTCGCGCACATAGTGAAACTTTTGGAATTCCAGAAGATTTTTATAAAACAAAAGATCTGCACATTCACGTGCCCGATGGCGCCACTCCAAAGGACGGTCCCTCTGCCGGCGTTACTATGCTGACTTCTTTAATAAGTACATTGACAGGCACACCTGTTCGATGTGATACTGCAATGACAGGCGAACTTACGCTTACCGGTCGAGTACTCCCCATCGGCGGGCTCCGGGAAAAAAGCACGGCTGCTTGGAATGCAGGTATAAAGCGTGTGCTTATTCCTGCGGATAATTTATCTGATCTGGAAGAACTGGACCCGGCAGTACGCGCTGCTCTTTTATTTATACCGGTGCGCAAAGCCACAGAGGTACTGCGAGAGGTGCTTGTTCAGGAAGTTTCTTCTGCTCCAAACACTGCGCGCCCTACATCCTCCAAACAATCTATTCCCTTGCAAGACAACATTCACACACCCATCACTGCAAGACAGACAAATACATAACATTTACAAGCAGGTGTATATGAAACTAAATATCAATAATGTTTCCCTTCTGATGTCAGCAGGAAATGCCAAGCAATTCCCCACTGCCGCACTGCCGCAAATTGCTTTTTCCGGTCGATCCAATGTGGGCAAAAGTTCTCTGATCAACGCGCTTCTGCAAAGAAAAAAATTAGCCCGTGTCAGCAGTACCCCCGGAAAAACCATTACGATCAATTTTTACAATGTTGACAATAAATTGATGCTGGTAGACCTTCCTGGATACGGATACGCTAAACGCACTTATGAAGAACAAAAAAAATGGTCCTCCCTCACAGATGGATATTTTACAAATAACCCTTCCGGTGATTTGATCCGGGCTGTGATTCAATTGGTGGATTCCCGGATCGGTCCAACAAAGGATGACCTGCAAATGTTGGCTTTTCTGGAGGAAGCTGCTGTGCCTCATATTTTGGTTTATACCAAAGTGGATAAACTAAACCGCACTGCCCGTAATGCGCTGGAAGCTGGACTTGCACAGCATCATCCCGCACCTGCATCCCTTGCCACAGTCTTTTTCTCTTCTGAAACCAAAGAAGGCAGGGACGCTCTGTGGGATCAGATATATCATGCCTGCGGCATGTAACGAAAGGAGTGTCTGCTCATGATACGTGAGTTGATTTATAGTTTGAGAGGTGGTGCGGAACTCAGCGATGTGCTGCCAAAAATTTTACTGATTATCATTTGTGTTCTGATCGCGCTTACCTTTCATGAATGGGCGCACGGATTTACCGCCTATAAGTTAGGAGATCCCACTGCACGGAATTTTGGACGTTTAACGCTGGATCCGCGCAAGCATTTGGATCCAATCGGTACCCTTTGTATGATGCTGTTCGGATTCGGTTGGGCAAAGCCTGTGCCGGTAAATTCCCGGTATTTTAAAAAGCCCCGCCGGGATATGGCGCTTACAGCTGTTGCAGGTCCGACAGCCAATCTCCTTCTTTCCTTTGT
>CANTEM010000137.1 GCA_947652805.1 uncultured Clostridia bacterium
TTCAGGAAGTAAAGCACGGATAAGGCGACTATCATTTAGGTGAAGGGAATCAGGCAAATGCCTGATTCCCTTGTCTGTTATGATACCTGCGGTATAAAGCGTTTGAAAGGAAATTGCATATGAATAAAATCCGCATGGGGGGCGTATGCCTTCTGCTGGCAGCAGTTCTGACAGTATTAGCAGGATGCGGTTCGGCAAAGTCGAAAAAAGCAGACGACGTTCCCGAATTAAACAGCCAAGTTGTAATAGCAACGGAGCATTTTACGGTTTCTCATTCTATGATGGAATATTTTTTTAATTCCTATTACCGTAATTTTGCAAATGACTATGCTGCGAAGCTGGAACAGATGAAGCTGGATCCAGGCAAATCCCTAAAGGAGCAGAAGTATTCAAATGAATATAGCTGGTTTGATTATCTGCTTGCCCAGACGCTGCGACAGGTTCAGCAGCTGCTGTGTTTGAATGAGGCGGCCTTGAAATCGGACTTGGAGCTTTCCGAGGAAGATCGGCAAAAAATTGATGAGACCCTGGCGCGCTATGATGCGGCTGCATCTGCAAATGAAACTTCTACTGTATATTATCTGAAAAATCTGTTTGGAGAGTCGGTGAATGAGACAACGGTCCGAAAATGTCTTGCACTCCAGATGCTGGCTGCCCAGTATAATACAAAGCTGGAAAAAGAACAGAATTTTACTGATACACAGTTGGAAGCGTATTTTGAAGAAAACAGCAAGGCTTACACCATGATCGGATTGATTCGCGCTGTGGTTCCAAGGGAGCGGATTGAATCTTTTGCAAATGCAGAAAACGAGGCGGCATTTACAGAGCTGCTGCGTGCATGGATTTTGGAGCACAAACCGGATATAACAAGCGATGCGCTTGCCCAAAAAATAGAAAAAGCATATGTGCGCCGTGCCGGTTATGCAGAGGATGCAGCATTTTCAAAATGGGCATTTGATCCGGAACGGAACCCGTATGACACTTATATATCCGAAGATAAAACAGAGGAAGATGAGACAGTTGTATACATGCTCCTGCCGGCTGTGAATGATTCAGTCGGATCGGTGGCGTACCGGGACAACACACCACTGAAAAATTTAAAGTATATTCTTTTCGAGCCGGAAGAAAACGAAACGGCGGATGCTTGTGCGCGGCGTGCGCAGGAGATTTTTGACAGTTGGAAAAAAGAAGGCAGGCTGGATTCTGAAAAGGATTTTGACGCGCTGATAAAAGAGCATGGCGGAGATACATCCCTTGGACTGGAGCAGGGGCAATTGACCGAAGTGTTGGAACAATGGATTTTTGCCGGGGACAGAAAAGCGGGGGATGCCACTGCAATCTCCGTGAGTGAGGGAACCTATGTGCTTTATATGCTTGCAGACGGAGAACCCCAATGGAAATCCCATGTGCGGGGGGATATGCAGCAGGAAGCATTGGACGCAGCGCTGAAGGAACTGACGGAGCAGTATGAGGTAAAATACAGCGAAAGCGCACTGCATGATATTGCGCAGGTATATATAAAATAAAAAATCATATTTTTTGACGGAAAGGTATTGCAAACCGCGCAGCGGCAATATATAATAGTTTGACTTGATGATATAGAAAAATGAAGAAAGGCATGAACATATGAAAATCATACCCACACCTGCGAGTATTGTTGAAAAGGATACTACACTTGCATTATCCGCCATTGCAGATCTGCGGATTGCAGATGGCAGCGACAGAAGAATTGTAAAAATTGCAAACACCCTGAAACGTGAAATTGAGGAGCTTACCGGAACGTCCATCCGTCTGATGACCAGCGGCTGCGCCGAGGACAGCATTGTTATTTCTCACGGAGATGCCGGCGAAGGATATACTTTGTCTGTATCAGAAAACGGTATTGAAATAAAAGGGCAGGGCGCGCAAGGCGCATACTACGGCGTGCAGACCTTGCGCCAGATAATCCATGAATACGGCGATACGATCCCCTGCTGCACCATTGAAGACGCACCGGACTTCACGGAGCGCGGTTTGTACCATGATGTGACCCGCGGACGGGTGCCTACGCTGAAGCAGCTTTGCCACATCACAGATATGCTGGCATATTATAAAATCAACCATTTGCAGCTGTATATTGAGGATGCATATGAATTTATAGAATACGACGGCGTGATGTCCGCAAAGGATGTTCTGACCGCTGAGGAAATCATTGCGCTGGACGATTACTGCTACGAAAACTTTATTGAGCTGGTTCCGTCCATTGCTACATTCGGACATCTGTATAATCTGCTCCAGAGCGAGAAATACCGTCACCTGTGCGAGCTTGCAGATTATAAGCCGACCCAGGTATACTGGCTGGAGAAAATGGCACATCATACCATTGATGTTTCTAACCCGGAAAGTATTGAACTGATTAAAAGTCTGATCGACCAGTTTATTCCCCTGTGCCGCTCCAACCGGTTCAATATCTGCTGTGATGAAACCTTCGACCTGTGCCGCGGCAGAAACGCCGGCAAGGATGCAGGAGAAGAATACTTTAAATTCTTGTCCAAGATCATTGCCCATGTGAAATCCCGCGGTAAGACGGTTATGATGTGGGGAGATATTGCACTGGAACAGCCGGATAAGCTCAGCGAAATCCCTTCCGATACCATTATGCTTAACTGGACATATGAAAAGGACCCGGATGAGAATAAAGTAAAGGCATTTGCGGATGCAAAGCTGAAACAGATCGTTTGCCCCGGCACATCCAGCTGGAACCGCTTTGTGGAGGAACTGGACCGCTCTGAAGGAAATATCACAAAGCTGGTAGAATACGGTGCAAAGTATGGCGCTCTCGGTGTGCTGAACACCAACTGGGGCGATTTCGGCAATATCTGTTCCTTCAACTGCTCCCTTTACGGTGTCATAATCGGCGCGGAAAAAGGCTGGAATGCCGACGGAAAGCTGACACCCGAATTTGAACAGGCTGCAAGCTCTCTGCTGTACGATTCAGACGATGTAAATATGATTGATATTATCCGCACCATGGGCAGATGCGAGCGCACCTGCGACTGGATGGAGTTTATGTACTGGTTCAGTGCAAACACTGTTGAGGGCAGAACAACAGAATTACGTCTGGATGCAGATAAGGCGATTGAAAATATTAAAACTCTGGACGGCGTCATGGATACCATTCGTTCCGTATCGGAAACGGATGAGCGGTTTGTGGACCTGCTCCTTGCTTGCCGTGCAATTCAGCTGATGAATCAGGTGTGTCTGCGGATCAATAAGGTAGAAGGATATCTGGACGGAGAAAAGATTCTTGCCGGATTCGAGGAGTGGCTGGATGGATATCGCGTAGCTTGGCTGCGGGATAACAAGGAGTCACAGCTGGAGCTGATTGCCGATTTTGTTCGGGAAATCTCCTGCATGAATGTGTAATAGCGATAGGAAAAAGCGGGCTTGCAGCCCGCTTTTTTTGTAGAAACAATGGCAGTA
>CANTEM010000138.1 GCA_947652805.1 uncultured Clostridia bacterium
GTCTGGCGAAATATGTAATCGATGTGGATTGGATTGTAGGCTGGATCGAGCAGCAGGTATCGGGAGATATCGGACAGCTTCTACAATCTGTTCTGGCAGAGGTTACGGAAAAGGCAGGCATTTCCCTTGTATCCATTACGGCAATCTCCACGCTGTGGAGTTCCTCCCGGGGGGTAAATGCAGTTATTCGCGGGATTTGGGGCGCATATGGAATCCGACTCAATGAAAACTTCATTTTCGATATTCTACGCTCTCTTTTATATACATTATCCTTTATCCTGTCTATTCTTGCCTCGCTGGTAGCCCTTGTATTTGCTGACTCCATCCGCGCTTTTTGCGAAGGACGTTATCCAATTGCAACCATTATATTTGACATTATTGTGCAATGCAGATCCATTGTATTTATCATTATTCTCACTCTGTTTTTTGCATTGATCTACAACACCGCTGCAAAAAAAGGAAAGCGGCTGTCGAAGGACGCATATGTGGGACTTTCAGACAAACTGCCGCGGGGATATCTTGCGCAGATGCCCGGCGCTGTTTTTGCCGCTCTCGGCTGGATCCTGTTTTCCTATTTCTATTCCCTATATATCCAGTATTTTCCCACAGCATCCTACCTGTACGGAAGCCTTGCGGCAATCGTGTTTTTAATGCTGTGGCTTTACATCTGTATGATGATTCTGATATACGGCGCGGAAATCAATAAATATGTGTTCCGCAAGTGGTCCGGACGAAAAACGAAAAATAAGCTTGCTGAAATATCGGAGAAACCGGCGGCGCCGAACAGAATTGAATCCGGACGGAAAAAGAAATAAACCTGTTTTAAAAGACTCTCTAAAAGGGAGTCTTTTCTTTACCGTTTTTTTCCGTATCGCAGAAGACGCATGGAATTGCTCACCGCCAAAATAGATACGCCTACATCGGCAAGAACAGCACCCCACATACCTACCAGGTCCAGCGCTGCCAATGCCAATACCAATAGCTTTGTTCCAAGAGCAAATACGATATTCCAACGAACAACGCCAATGGTTTTGCGGGCAAGCCGAATCCCATAAGCAAGTCGGGTCAAATCCGAATCCATGAGTACTGCGTCTGCCGTTTCCACAGCTGCATCGCTGCCCAGCACCCCAATAGCAACCCCTATATCCGCCCGCGCCAATGCAGGCGCGTCGTTGATTCCGTCTCCCACATACATCAGCTTTTTGCCGCTCTCGCATAAAGCTTCAATCTTTTCATATTTTTCCTCCGGCATCAGTTCGGCATATACTACATCCGCACCCACTGCTTCTTTTACCCGTGCTGCCGCCCGGGCGTTATCTCCGGTGAGAATCGCCGTTTGTCCGATACCGCCGTCCTTCAATTGCTGCAATGCGTCTTTCGCCGCCGGATTGATCACATCGGCAAGCAAAATGATTCCCGCCGATGCGCCGTCTATCCAAACCTGCACAGCGGTTGTATCCCCTGCATCCGACCGGGGCCGTCCGACCCGAACGGTACGTCCATCTGCAAGCACCGCTTCCACACCGATTCCTGCAAGCTCCTGTACAGATACCGTTTTCAGAATATCCTCCCCTGCGGCGCTGCAAATTGCCTTTGCAATTGGATGGGTAGAATGCTGTTCGGCTGCCGCTGCCAGTGAAAGGATTTCCTTTTCTGCAAATGCGCCCGCTATGCTTATACTTTCTACTGTCAAAGTTCCCAAAGTGAGTGTGCCGGTTTTATCAAAAACGGCAGTATCTACTTTGGCCATTGTATCAATAAAAGCACTTCCCTTAATCAGCACCCCGTTTTTAGATGCATTTCCAAGACCGCAGAAATAGCCAAGGGGCACGGATATCACCAGCGCACAGGGGCAGGAAATTACAAGCATAGACAGCGCACGTCTGCTCCATTCCGGGAAAAGTGAACCGTAGGGAGTTCCCGCCACAAGCCATATGACCAGCGGAATCAAAAACGCAATCACAGCGGCAAGACCTGTAACCGCCGGCGTATAAACCTTTGCAAACCGTGTGATAAACGCCTCGGATCTTGTTTTTCTCTCCCCCGCAGTTTCCGTGAGCTTCATAATCCGTCCGGCAGCGCTGTCCTGTGCGGGGCGCAAAACCTTTGCCTGTATCATTCCGCTTTGATTCAGACAACCGGAATATACCGCATCTCCCGGTCCCGCATCTCTGGGTACGCTTTCCCCCGTAACCGGTGAAGTGTCGATTGCCGTGCATCCAGATAAAATGATGCAGTCTGCGGGAATGCGCCCGCCGGGGGCAATCCGGATGATATCCTCCGGTGCAAGCTTTGCAGAGGATATCTCTGTAAAAGTACCGTCCGCCTGCAAAGCCTCCGCCGTATCCGGGCACAGATTGCTCAGTTCGCTGATTGCCCGGCGGGACCTGCGCACAGCAATGGACTGAAACAGCTCACCCACCTGATACAGAATCATAATTGCTGCGCATTCCGGATATTCTCCAAGCAGCACCGCACCGACTGCCGCTATGGTCATAAGCATATTCTCATCAAAGAAATCCCCCGAGCCAATGCCCCGCACCGCCTGTATCACACACATAAATCCGGCGCAGACACCCGCTGCAACAAATGCAGCCGCGCCGGCTATATGCAAATCAAGCAGCGAAAATACACAGCCAAAAGCAAAGAACCCGGCGCCAGACAGAATGGAAAACAACCGCCTTTTCTGTGAACGCGTAAACTGCATTTTGCCTACCCCCGTTTATATTTCAATGAGCTCACAGTCCGGTTCCACTTTGCGTACAGCCTTACCGATTTGCTTTACGATTTTCGTATAGTTCTGCTCCTGCACCTCGATTGTCAGCTTTGTTGCCAGAAAGTCCACCCGTGCCTGGGTCACACCTTCAATTT
Source organism: uncultured Clostridia bacterium (assembly GCA_947652805.1). Classification (GTDB taxonomy): domain Bacteria; phylum Bacillota; class Clostridia; order Oscillospirales; family CAG-272; genus Avispirillum. The sequence goes on from CANTEM010000138.1 coordinate 2,872, forward strand.
TCGCAACTGCCTCCTGCATTTTATTTGCACATACCGGACAATCCAATTCTGTAAGTTTAAATGTTTTTATCATAACAAACTCCTTTCTTATTCTGTAATATGTTCCATACCGCAGCCGATGATCTCCCGCACGTGATCGTCTGCCAATGCGTAATATACTGTTTTCCCATCCCGTCTGTACTTCACCAGTCTTGCGCCTTTGAGAATCCGCAGCTGATGGGACACTGCCGACTGGGACACCTGAAGCAGCTGCGCCAAATGCTGTACGCACATTTCTCCTTCAAAAAGAATACAGAGCAGCTTCACCCGGGTGGTATCGCCGAAAATCTTGTAAAGCTCTGCAAGATCATACAGCACTTCTTCATCCGGCAGCCGCTGCTGCACAGCGTCAAAATCATCCTGATGCACTTCCATGCTTTCCTTTTCTTCCATACTTTCTTCTCCTTTCAAAAAACGTATGAATAACTGTTCATATGTTCATTATATTACAGCTTTTTTGATTTGTCAATAGAAAATGAAAAAAACTTGTATCTGTTTTGAATTTGTGGTACAATATTTGATATCCAAATTTTGTTTATAATCACTGTAA
>CANTEM010000139.1 GCA_947652805.1 uncultured Clostridia bacterium
TCTTACATATTAAAAATGCATGATTGGATTTTGATTCCTGCAAAAAAGTTTTTTTGATTAGAGGAGAATCAAGAATTGATTTTTTACAGGTCCTGTGCTATACTGAAATAAAAAGTGTATTATCTGTGAAGTCGGGTTGAAAAAATATTTTAAGAAAGGAGCATGCAGAAAATGTCTGAACTCAGCCAAAAGGAAAAGCAGGTTTTAGATTGTATAACAAAGTGTTATACGGAGAAGGGATATTCGCCCAGTGTGCGGGATATTCAGCATCAGATTGGGATTCGCAGTACGGCTACGGTCTATAGTTATATCGAAAAGCTGGTGGAAAAAGGATACCTGAAGAAAGATGCAAACAAAAGCCGCTCTTTGCGTCCGGATATTGGCGCACCGACTTATCGAGTGCCGCTGCTGGGCAAGGTAACGGCAGGGGCTCCGATTCTGGCAGTAGAAAGTCATGAGGAAACGATCAGCTTTTGCACGGACGGGCGCAGATTTGCGCCGGATGAGCTGTTTGCATTGCGGGTGTCCGGCAGGAGTATGATTGAAGCAGGGATTATGGACGGAGATGTCGTAGTGGTGCGCCGTACACCCGACGCTTCTAATGGAGAAATTGTAGTAGCGCTTATAGATGATGAGGCAACCGTGAAGACCTTTTATAAGGAGAAGGGACGGTTTCGTCTTCAGCCCGAAAATCGGGAGTATGAGCCGATTTATACGGATCATGTAAGAATACTCGGGCGCGTTGTGGCAAGTATGCGGTATTATTAAAAGGGAAAAAGCCGGTCAGTTTTGACCGGCTTTTTCAACATTATTTAAATCGCGTGCTTGTATCAGTTTGCGCTTACCAAAGCTTCTGTATCCTTGGCAATCATCAATTCTTCATTTGTAGGAATCAAATATACCTTAACCTTAGATGCCGGAGTAGAAAGTTCAACAATATTGGGCTGACGGAACGCCTTTGCATTGCACTCCATATCAATTTCAACGCCCAGATATTTCATTTCTCTGCATACCCGCTCACGCAGTTCCGGATTGTTTTCACCCATACCGGCGGTGAAAACAATGGCGTCCAGTCCGTCCATAGCGGCAGCGTATGCGCCGATATACTTCTTAACTTGATATGCCAGCGTATTTGCTGTCAGAAGTGCACGCTCGCTGCCTTCCAGAATAGCGGCTTCGATATCACGGCTGTCAGAAGAAATACCAGAGAGTCCCAAAAATCCGCATTCCTTATTCATGAAATCGCTCATTTCATCTGGCGTCTTTCCGGTTTTGTTCATAACGTAGGTAACAATAGCAGGGTCAATATCTCCGCAGCGGGTTCCCATCATCAGACCGGCAAGAGGAGTCATACCCATAGAAGTATCAATACATTTGCCGTCCTTTACAGCGGAAATGGAAGAACCGTTTCCAATGTGGCATACCACGATTTTTGTGTTTTCTGTTCTGCCGAGAATTTTGCACATTTCTCCTGCTACAAAGCGGTGAGAAGTTCCGTGTGCGCCAAACCGACGAATGCTGTATTCCTTGCACATTTCGTAAGGAAGCGCATATGTGTATGCATAATCCGGCATTGTCTGATGGAAAGCAGTATCAAATACCAATACCTGGGGCACGCCAGGCATGGCTTTCATGCAGCCCTCGATTCCCATAATATGTGCAGGGGTGTGCAGGGGAGCCAGTTCGATGCAGTCCCGCAGCTTTTCCAGTGTTTCTTCATTTGCAATGACAGATTCTGCAAAATAAGTACCGCCATGGACAATACGGTGACCGACTGCTTCGATTTCGCTCATATCGGAGATACAGCCATGGTTTTTGTCCGTCAGACACTGAATAACAATTTCGGTAGCCACAGCATGATCGGGCATGCTGATTTCTTCCTTGTATTTTTCTCCGGAGGGGAGCTTGTGATCAATCACTCCGTCAATTCCGATGCGCTCACAGATTCCTTTTGCCAGAACTTCATTGCTGGATGTGTCGAACAGCTGGTATTTCAAAGAAGAGCTGCCCGCGTTAACGACCAATACTTTCATAGATATTAAGCCTTTCCTTGATTTATTTGTTTTATGTTTGTACTCTGCACTGTATTTGACAATCCCGTTTCTATCCTGTAAAATAGCCAGTGTACAGACAAATATATACAACATATTATTATACACCAACTTTTTTGAGATACAATACTTTTTTGAGGATATTTTATCATATGAAGAAAATTTCTGCCGTAATTTGTGAATTGAATCCCCAACATGCCGGACATGCGTACCTTTTTGAACGGGCAAAGGAAGATGCACAGTGTCTTGTTGCCATCATGAGCGGCAATTTTGTACAGCGCGGGGAATGTGCCATATTTGATAAATATAAGCGAGCAAAGGCGGCGGTGAATGCAGGCGCAGACCTGATTCTGGAACTGCCGTTCCCATGGAGCAGCAGCTCTGCTGCCTATTTTGCAAAGGCAGGCGTGCATCTCGCAAATCAGCTTGGATGCTCCCATTTGTATTTCGGAAGCGAAACGGGAGATCTGGAATCTTTGCAGCTTGCGGCAAAGACGCTGAACAGCAGTGCGTTTCAGACACAGTTTCGCAGCGCAGGGCAAGCAGGTGTACAGCGCGAAGCATTATTGAAGGAACTATGTCCACAGCTTCCAGTGGGTGTTTTAACAGGCGCCAACGATATTTTAGGGGCGGAATACTGCCGCTTTTTAGGAAATATGATCCCTGTACCGGTAAAACGCATTGACTGTACAGGGGCTTCTGCCATACGTATATCTATGGCAGAAAAAATCCGGCAAACAGGGAGCAACCCGGAAGGGGCTGTTCTTCCCGAGCGGCTTGCCTCTCTTTTATTTCAGTATCTCCGCCTAACAGACGCTCCCCCGCAGGGGTATGCGGAAGGGGACGGCGGCGTAATCCGCAGGTTATATAAAGCAGCGCGGGAAGCGGAAAGCGGTGAAGAACTGTTTCGGCTGGCTGCAACCAAACAGTATACCAATGCACGGCTGCGCAGGGCAGCTTTGTTTGCCTGCACCAAAACGACTGTAGAAATGCTGCGGGAGCTTCCCGTCTTTACCCGAGTGCTTGCTGCAAATGAAGCAGGCAGGGCGTTTTTAGCATCCCTTCGCAGAAAAAACTGCGGTGTGCAAATCGTAACGAATACCCGGGACCGGAGCTGCTTTTCCGAAAAAGAGCTTGCGCAATATCTGCATGCCCAGCAGGCGGATTCTATCTATACATTATGTATGAAGCCTGTTCGTCCGGCAGGTTGGTTTGCCTCTATGAATCCGATCATGTTATAAAAGAAAATATGGTCAAAAGTTACAAAATTTATTGACAAATCTTTGGATTCTCTTTATAATATCAATAGAAATGATTTCGATTGCTTTGGTGTGTATTTCCCTTACATTATATATTCAGGAAGTGAAGCATGTATATAGGTATTGATTTGGGTACTACCGGCTG
>CANTEM010000140.1 GCA_947652805.1 uncultured Clostridia bacterium
GCGGCAGCAGCGTTTCGGAAAACCGCTCCGCCTTTTTTCTTTTGATAGAGAGCAGCCGCCCATACCATAGCTCCCACAGCACTGATGTATTCGTTCAGACATGCAGACGCTGTTGCAATCGCTGGAAGGAATACAGAAAAAAGATCCAGCTTCCCAATAGCCGTTCCCATAATACAAGCCGCTAAAGCAACAAAAATCAGGCCAAGACTGCATTGCCGTCCTAAATCAGACAGCTTTTCCAGCACAGGCAGATTTTCTCCGCCGGACAACTCAATTTGTCCTTCTCTTGCATAAACCAGTGTGTTCTCTCCGGTTGCTACAGCCATTCCCATACAGAATCCACTGACCACAGCAGAAGATGCATACAGCATGTTGGTGCGCAGTGAAATAGGCGTCTCCTGACCCTGTTCTATCGGAATATCCTGTGCATTTTTTGCAGTAATTCCCTCGTTTTCTGTAAGCTGTCCTTCGGAAACTAGCACCTGATCCGCCGCAGTAAGACGCACATCGCAGGGCACCGTATCCCCGGCATCCAGCACAATAACATCCCCAGGCACCACCTGATCCGCCGGGATTGTTTTTACCGTACCAGCACGCACCACCCGTGCCCGTGGAAGGGAGGCTGCCCCATTCTTTTCAAAAATACGCTGGGCACATACATATGTAGCGATCCGTGCACAGCGCGCTGCTGCAAGTATAACGCAAACAGCGGCGGTTTCGGCTCCATTACCGAAAACCGCCGCAAGAAGCGCCGTGATTACAAGAAGCACTGTAGAAAAATCAGCCAGAGACCGTCCGGCATATCTTTTAAAGGATACACTCCGCACAACCCATATTTTATTGGTTCCCCTGCGCAGCCGCCGGGCTGCTTCCCGATCTGTCAGTCCTGTCACACTGTCTGTTTTGAAAGCAGAAGAGAGTTCCTCGACAGTCAGGTGATGCCAATTTCTATCCTGTTTCATATATGCTCCCAAATCAACTTATATACAACTAAATTGCCGTCACAGACAAGCTATCCCGATCCACTCCCACATCTACGCTGATCGCGGAAAGCTGTCCCCGCAGCGCCACAATTTTCTCTGCCGCCTGATCTTCAACCGCAGTCTGGATATATCGGCGCATATTTCGGGCACCGTATTTCACAGAGAAGGACTGCTTTGCAATATACGCAGCAGCAGCGTCTGTATAATGGAACCGGATATACTTTTCAGAGAGAGACTGTTTCAGATCCTCCAGCATAATTGCGGCGATCCGTTTAAAATCTTCCAATTCCAAAGCACGGAACGTGATAATCTCATCTACCCGATTCAAAAATTCCGGGCGCAGGAAATCGGACAGCGCCTTTTGGGTCTTTTCCTTTGTACGCATATCTCCGCTTTCTGTAAATCCAGCCATTGCCATGCCACCGGAGCTGCCTGCATTGGTAGTCATAACGATGACCGTATTTTCAAAGCTGACCGTTTTACCGTGGGCGTCTGTAATACGCCCGTCATCCAGAATCTGCAAAAGAATATTCATCACATCCGGATGGGCTTTTTCGATTTCATCAAATAAAACCACTGAATAAGGTCTACGACGGATCTTTTCCGTAAGCTGCCCGCCGTCATCATAGCCAACATATCCGGGAGGCGCGCCTACAATCCTGGAAACGGAGAATTTATCCATAAATTCACTCATATCCAGCCGGATCAGCGTTTCCGGAGAAGAAAACAAATCGGCTGCCAACACCTTTACCAGTTCCGTTTTACCAACACCGGTAGGACCTGCGAAAATAAAGGACACCGGCTTGCGCTTAGGAGATACGCCGGTTCTGGAACGCCGTACGGCGCGAACCACTGCGTCCACAGCTTCGTTCTGCCCCACGATTCTTTCCCGCAGCCGATCTCCCAGCCCTTCCAGGCGGGCATATTCATCCTCTGTAATAGAGGACGCAGGGATTCCTGTCCAGATTTCGATTACATCTGCCAGATCCGATTCCTTCATCTCCACTGCATCGCAAAGGGGTTTCAGCTCCTCAATCCGGTTCTGAATACGCAGTTGTTCTACCTTAATATCCGCCAGACGGCGGTATGTGTCGTCACTGTCTCCCTCACCAGCTTCAGCAGCAGCTTCCAGCGCGGTCTGTTCCTTTTCAATAGAAATCAGCCGGTCTCCCAATTCATAGCGCTCATTGATCACGGGGCTGGAAAGGGAGATATGGGCTGCCGCTTCATCAATCAAATCAATTGCCTTATCCGGCAAGTAGCGGTCGGTAATATAGCGTTCACTCATTACCACAGCGGATCGCAGCACCTTTTCCGGAATACGGATGCCGTGGTATGCTTCATAATAATGCTTAATTCCCCGCAGAACACCCTCGCTGTCCGCCAGACTGGGTTCTTCCACAGTTACCGGCTGGAAGCGACGTTCCAGTGCAGAATCCTTTTCGATATATTTCCGGTATTCCGTCATGGTTGTAGCACCTACAACCTGAATTTCTCCCCGGGACAGTGCAGGCTTCATAATATTGGCAGCGTTCATGGATCCTTCCGCATCGCCTGTGCCCACAATATTATGCACCTCGTCGATCACAAGAATAATATTGCCTGCCGCTTTTACTTCGTTGAGGAGTCCCAGCACCCGGGATTCAAACTGCCCCCGGAACTGGGTGCCTGCCACAAGCGCGGTAAGATCCATCAGGAACAGTTCTTTTCCCCGCAGCTTATAGGGCACGTCTCCTGCAACGATCTTCTGGGCAAGTGCTTCGGCAATTGCCGTTTTTCCCACACCAGGTTCGCCGATCAGGCAGGGATTGTTCTTCTGCCGACGGCACAAAATCTGAATCACCCGATCCAGTTCCCGCTCTCTGCCGACCACTTTATCCAAACCGCCCATGGCGGCCTTTTCCGTTATATTCTGACAGTAGGTAGTGAGAAATTTGCGTTCTTTTTTCTTTCGCCCTTCTCCGCCTTCCCCTTTATGACCTTTTTCCTTCGAAGTTTTTTTCTTTTCAGGAAGATTGCCGGCAGCAGCCAGTCCCTCCCGCATAAGTTTTCCAAAATCTACAGCAGGGGCGCGGGATTCATCCTCTCCCGCAGGTACAAGTCCGTCTTCCCCTTCCAGTCCCAGCGGATCCTCACCGTTTGCGATGCCGTCCATAATATCTTGCATTTCCTCAGACATACGATCCACATCTTCATCGCTGAGCCCCATTTTCGATATAATATCATTGACAGGTTTGATGCCAAGTTCCTTTGCGCACTTGATACAAATGCCTTCCTGCTTGGACTCGCCTTCGTCCATCCGTGTAATGAACACGACTGCCATTCGCTTATGGCATCTTGCACACATTACCATCCGTTGTCGCCTTTCTCTTTCACCGTCTGGCGGACAGTGGTGAGCTTGGGCCTGCTGAGCCTGGCATAGATATTGTCGTCGAACCCTGCCACCGAAATATCCTCTGGCAC
>CANTEM010000141.1 GCA_947652805.1 uncultured Clostridia bacterium
CGGCTACGGAATTAAGCTATCGGCCGGATGACCCGAAGACGGTGAAGGACGAAGGTATGGGATATGTTGAAATCAGACTTCCCCAGGATTTGGTCAGACATGTGAGTTATGTGAAGCTGTTCTTTTCCGGTGTGTCCGGTCAGGAGATCCGGGAGCAGTACATTACAGCAGTGCAGCAGTCCGGTACATTGGATGACGGAACGCCCGGAGCATTTCATATCAGCAGTCATACTACTGTAGAGGGTTCGCGCATGTTAGGCGATGTAAACGGAGACGGTGACGTAACCGTGCTGGATCTGGTGTTATTACAGCGCGCCATTATCGGAAAAGAAGAAGTGCCTTTTGGGGATATTGACGGCGACGGTGTACTTACAGCCATGGATGCATCGATTCTTATAGATATCCTGATGATCAGAATTCACGCGGTGTATGAGATCCCCTGAGAACAGCATGCAGAGAGGATGCAAAAGGAAATGACAGACTATTCTATAGCGCTTCCTTCCTATACGGTTGGAGCAAATGCATATGATAAGGTTATGAATATATGTGCCCGGGCAGGACGGCAGGCGGTCATCATCGGCGGCAGGCAGGCATTGGCGGCAGCAGAAGAAAAAATCCGCACAGCAATGGGGGCGGGGCTGACAGCCCCGCCTGCGCTGTGGTACGGCGGTGAGGCTTCAGAGGAGAATATTGCTGCGCTGGCTGCCCGGCGGGAAGTGCAGGAGGCGGATATGATATTCGCAGTAGGCGGCGGCAAGGCGCTTGATACCTGCAAGGCGCTGGCTATGAAACGGAAAAAGCCGGTGTTTACCTTTCCGACGATTGCATCTACCTGTGCCGCTACTACAGCAGTTTCTATTTTGTATCATTCCGACGGTTCCTTTTCCAAACCCTGTTTTTTAGAGGAACCGCCAACCCACGCTTTTATTGATACAAGTATCCTTGCAGCAGCGCCGGCGCGGTATATGTGGGCAGGCATGGGAGATACCTATGCGAAGTTTTATGAAAGCACTGTCTCTGCAAGAGGAGAAGTGCTGTCTCATTATCACGAATTGGGGATTGTAACCGCGCAGATGTGTGTAGAACCCATTCTGCGCTGGGGCGAGCAGGCTTTGGCAGACAACCGGGCAGGGGCGGCAACAGATCCCTTGGAGCAGGTGGTATTGGCGATTGTAGTTACCACCGGTATTGCTTCTATTCTGCTGACGGCGGAGCATACCATAGATTATAACACCGGGCTTGCCCATGCGATCTTTTACGCACTTACGTCTTATCCGCATATAGAACAGAATCACCTGCACGGGGAGGTGGTTGGATTTGGCGTTTTGCTGCTGCTTCTTGCGGACGGGCAGCAGGAAGCCTTTGAACGGCTGCATCGGTTTATGTGCGCAGTGGGGCTGCCCGTTTCACCGGCGGATATTGAGCTGACCCGGGAAGCGGTTTTGAATGTGATTCCTAAGGTGTGTGCAATGCCGGATGTGCAGCATAACCCCTATCCGATTACGGAACAGCTTCTGCGGGCCGCGTTTGATCAGTTAGAAAAATATAATACCAAATAAAAAAGCTGCGGAGTATTCCGCAGCTTTTTTCGTATTCGTTTACGGAGTCAGTTCCGCCGGTGCATCGCTGGAACTGTACAGTTCCTCTACATATTCATCCCGATATTTGCCATAGTCCCGGGTGAGACTGTTCCACCCCTCCGCATCAAAGTTATCCGGCAGGGGCAGGTACTGATAGCGGTATCCTGCGCGGTGTGCGTGGGGACCGCATTCGGGATCATAGTAATAATAGATGCCAATATACGAATCGGAGGTAGGCAGGGCGGCTGTGTTTTCTAACTGCTCGCCAAGTCCTCGGATCAGCTTCAGCCCATTTCCCCGAACGATAGCATCGCCAGACTGCACAATATCCGACAGAAAAATGGTGTTGTCAACCTGCCTGCCCTCTTTGTCTGTATAGTGATAATCCATTTGCATATTATAGTACGGATCATTTTGCTCGAAAACTTCTGATATATCTTTTAAAGCCTGGACCAGTTCCCTGGCAGCTTCCGGATTTCCTTCGTAGTGCATCTGCATGATCAAATCAAAGGTTTTTGGCATAAGACTGCGAATGATCGGGATGGCAGCTTTTGTCAAATACTTATCCTGCACTGTATAGAATACGGTCGAACCTACCCAGTCATAGGCTTCGGCATCAAAGTTCAGCGCCTTGTACCATGTCTCAAAGCCTGCTGTATTGATTTCCTCCTGCATACAGGCAAAAAGCCTATCCATATCCCAACTGTCTTCTGACAGATCTGCAAAAGCGTCTCCGCCGTACAGCAGGATATTTTCGGTACCGTCCAGAACAGGCGGGAGGGTCATGTATGCTTCTCTGTATTCCGGCAAATCTGCCAGCCGATGTATGATTTGTTCCATGGTTTCATATTTGAAAATAACACGGCGGTACCGGGTAACTGCCCCTGTCCGGATTTCTACGATTTTTTCTACGTGTGCAGGGGTATCCTGATTTGATTTGATGCTGTCCCCCGAATAATACGTGCGCCGGTAGATTCCGTGGTCGAATTTATTCATATTTTCATCCAGAGCATTGGAGACGGCGGCAAGAATTTCCGGATCCTTTATAGAAATCTTCTGTGCGGCTTTTTCCGCATAGCTGCTGTTTCCAAGATAGTTGACGTTGCTGGTGTAATACCAGAATTGCGTGTCATCCGGATCGACAAACCGCACACTTGTAATATCCTGCACCTCCGGACGGAATGCAGCGGCGGCAGTGGTGATCCCGTTTACCATGCCGGCAAGCCCCAGATTCAGCAGCACAACAATTCCCAGTGTGGGAATGATGCGAATGAGGTTTTTCCATTTCAAGGTGGTAACAAGTTCATAAATGAAGAATGCAAGAACAGCAAGAATATACAGCAGAATGGCGATGGAGCTGTCTTCGCTGTTCAGCAGAATGCAGGTTGCAATGAAGGAGAATACCAGAGTTACGGCAATGCGGATGCCTGCCTGAATATTTCTGTGGGGTGCACTTTTAGATGCAATTTCACTGCTGCGCCGGATAAAGAATATTGCTGCCAGCACACCCATAACCAGTGCGATCAGCAGGGAATACAAATCGCACCATACATTATCTTGTATGGAAGAGATTCCATAGCCGGACATGAGTACATTTTTCCCCAAATAATCTATAAGAACATTGAATCTTGTGGAAAGAATCGCCAGAAAATGATCTTCTACAATAAAGGGCAGTTTACCGGCAATGGTAGAGGTGATCAGATAGATGACCAGTCTGGGCAAAAAGAGTACCAAGCCGGCTGCGGTGATTTTGTCTCCTTTATACTCCACAATGTCTCCGGCAATAAGCTTTTTTCCCCG
>CANTEM010000142.1 GCA_947652805.1 uncultured Clostridia bacterium
GGACAGCGAGCCGGAAATCGCACGGGAATTTCAAATCATGAGCATTCCCACACTGCTTGTATTCAAAGACGGCAATCTCGCAGCCAAAGCCGTGGGCGCACGCTCCAAAGAACAGATTCTGGATATGCTGAACAGCTGATCCCCCGCGACTAAGAAAAAGCCTCCCCCAGCAAAGGGAGGTGTCAACGAAGCGCAGCGAAGTTGACAGAGGGATTGTATGTATGGTCTGCCGATTTAATACACCTGCCAATCGGCAATGGTACAATCCCCCACCCGCTCACGCGGGAGCCCCCTTTACACAAGGGGGCCTTTCTTCTTTACAACAGTTTCCTTTACTGGAGGAACGTTTTTCTTTATGCCTTGCAGCATTTTTCGTAGGTCAGCAAAAGCTCCTCACGCAGAGTGCAAAATTCCCGTCCGTCATATGTAACATCGTGAAAACTACGGAATCCACGGGCGCAAAGGGCGTCTGCCGCAGCCTGATCCTTTGCGGCAATTGCAAGCAGCATTTCATAATCCTGGGCAGATTCCCGATGGGCTTCCAGCCGCATGGACATCCACGGTTCTCCCTCTCCCGGATAAATTAGCTTGTCATCTCCCGCAGGCAATATGCTGGCACTTCCTGCATTCACATGGCGGGGGCAGCTTGCAGTAAAGGGATCTATATCGTTTTCATATGCATTTACTGTCCAATGAAGATATCCGGTCAAACCGTACTTGTAATTTCCCCAATATAAATATCGGGTAGCAAGCAGGGGAATATCCATAAACCGATTGATATATCCGTCATCCCGGGGATATAGGCATACATATTGCCAAACTTGATCACCCATTTCCTTATACGAATCAAAAACTGCCTGATTTTTCTCATATTCGTCGCTTCTGGGCACCCAAACGTCCAAAGCGCCATATATAGGCGCACCGGAACAAGCATCAAAAATTTTGATTTCCGGAAAAATCCGCCGTACCATACCGCACACTGCCCGATAGGGCAAGGCGTTGATCTCGTTCGGCTCGTCCGCAATACCGATAAAAAACATATTCTGATCCAGCCAGCCATTTTCTCGCAGGTTCTCCCGCAAGGCGCCCAGATACTGATACAGATATACATAAGCCTCATAGGACAGCGCATCCATTCCGCGAATGCCAATAACAGGGCTGTCCCACGCACGTCGGAATCCCACCCCACTGATATGGAATCCCGTAAATCCCATGGCAAGCCCCTTGCGCACCCGCCGGTTGAACTGTGTAAAATCAAATGTATACTTGTTCTTCCCTGCATCTGTAATTTCCGGAGGATCAATATATAACCGGTTTTGATGCTGTCTGCGCAGCATTTGCAAATACTGGGTGTCCATTTCCTCCCAAAGCTCCGGCTGCTCCAACAGACCATGCCATTTAGCTGCATTGTATGCGCTGTATCCCATTACAATTTGCAGTGTCTCCTCGGGCATGTCTGCATCGCATACCGTTACTTTGACAGGTATGCGCGCCGTATCCGCCCCGCAGGACAACAAAATTTCCCCCTGAAGTATCCCCGCAGCATCCGCCGGCACAGCAACGGCTGCATATATTCCGACAGAGCCTTCCCGCGCATCCGCCTGTCCCTGCCACGGACGAAGACAGTCATTTACCAGAAAAGGAGCCTTTTTCAGCCGGCTGGAGGGCAGAATCTCCTTTTCAAAATTGGGATTATCCTCTACCGGAATGGGAATCTGTTCATAAAAAGAAACATCTAACCCCTGCGCCCGGGCACATACAGGATCGGATACATCCCACATATGAATCTGAAACGTAACCATGCCGCCCCGTAAAGCATGCCGGCATACAAAGTCCATTTCCGTTTCATATGCATGCACATCCGGATAGGTCCACTCACAGCTGTCTACAACACAATATTTCATCATAACCTCAGTTATCCCTTTCACGATTTACCGAGGTAATGATAGCATAATCCAACGATCTTTTCAAGTGTACAAACAAATGATTACAGCTTTACTCCCGCCACAGCTTCCCAGCCGGTCGCCGATTCTTCTGTTCCAGCAGCCGATAAAAGTCCTGCTGCCATGTTAGCATCCTTTTGCGCCATACAGGATAATGCCTGCGCCCGCCCGCACAATCGGGCGCGTCCTGCCGCTCCTCTGTCGGAAGCTTTCCGGCAAGCCTCCAACAGCATCTCCTCCGTGAAGAAAAAAGCATCTAAGGTTGTAGTCTCCTCCAGGTATTCCATTGCACTGTCAATTTTGCAGTCATAAGACAGTGCCACCGCAGGCGTTCCGCTCAACGCCGCCATTAAAATACAGTGCAGCCGCATACTGATTACAAACTGCGCACCGGATAACAGCTCCGCAAAAGCCGCGGGGGACATTTTTTCTGCCATAATACCGCCGCAGCCCCGGCAAACACGGTTGCACAAATCTCTGTCAAAGGAATCCTGCATGGATGCAAACACTGCTTCCAGCCCCGTCTCCTTCAATTTTTTACAGGTATTCACCACTATATTTTCTTCAATTTCTCCATTACAGCAAGTCCGTAGAGATACTACAAAATATTTTCTCCCCCACGGAAAAGAAAGCTCTTTTGGGAAAGGCGATGGAAGCAAAAAAATGGGATCAGCACTGAGGGATACCTTTTCCGATTCTATTCCCATTGCAAGCACCGCATAGAAGGAATCCGGATCCCGAACGGAAATGGTATGGGCACATCGAAGCGCAACTTCTGCCCGTTTACAGTCGGCAAGGGGACCGATTCCGTTTGCATAAATAAATACCCGGGCGCCAAGGGACCGTGCCAATCGGATGACTGTCGTGTAATACAAAAGACTCCGCCGGCTGGTGGTATCCTGAAGCAAACTTCCTCCGCCGCTGATAAACAACCGACACCGGAGCAACGCCCATAAAACTGCAAAAGGATTCGTCCGTCCGATTCTGTGAATATTTTCCCCTTTAGCAATGCGTTCCCGCCGTGCAGCCAAAACGCCGATCCTGCAATCCGGTATTTTCTCCCATAAAGATGCAGTAATCTGTTCCAAAACAGCTTCATCTCCAAGGCTTCCATATCCATAATATCCGCTGATCACTACATCATCCCGCTTCCATACTATATGAAGTATTTTCCGAAACAGCCTTCTCATCCTGTATCCTCCTGCTCTGTAGCTGCCCTCAGTGTCGCCCCAAAACAGTTCCTCTAAACACCGTCAAAAGAAAAACTAATATTATTTTCAAAAAGGACTTGACAAATAAATGATAAGATGATAATATATAAAGGCTGACAGTTATTTTAACTGCCATACTTTCTCCTTTCTGATCTATATT
>CANTEM010000143.1 GCA_947652805.1 uncultured Clostridia bacterium
GAGCGCAATTTTTTCTACCAGCGCTGTCACTGCCGCACCTTCTGTAGCATCCTTTTTTAAAAATTTTCTGCGTGCAGGTACATTATAAAAAAGCTCTGATGTAATTACCGTGGTACCGCCTGCACATCCTGTTTCCATAACATTGATGATTTCTCCACCATCGCATTCCATAGCGGATCCCATTTCTGCGCCATCGGTTTTCGATAAAATCCGCATTTTGCATACAGCTGCAATGGCCGCAAGTGCTTCGCCGCGAAAACCCAATGTACCAATACTGATCAAATCTTCAGCCGTTGCAATTTTGCTTGTAGCATGTCGGAGTACAGTAAGGGGCAAATCATCGGGTTCAATGCCGCTCCCGTTATCCGATACACGGATAAAGGAAATACCGCCGCGCTTGATTTCTACAGTGATGCTTTTTGCCCCGGCGTCTATTGCATTCTCTGTCAGTTCCTTTACCACAGACGCCGGACGCTCCACCACTTCACCTGCCGCAATCAGATTGGCGATATCAAATCCCAGGACATTGATTTTTCCCATAGTGTACTCCTTTCTTTACGTTTACTCAATTGCTTTTTTCCATTCAAAAATCAAATTCATTGCCTCAATGGGCGTTAATGTGTTCAAATCCGTTTTCCGTATGCTTTCGCATACACTGTCCCGGCATGCATCTAATATACTGATAGCCGCGGCCTCCATTGGATCGGCGTCCGGTTTCTGAGTCTTTACCGCACTATGGCTGCGGCCTGTCTCTTCCTTCTTTTCCAGCGCTGCCAGAATTTCTTTTGCATGATTTACAATTTCCTGAGGAACGCCAGCCAGCTTTGCAACTTCGATGCCATAGCTTTCGTCTACAGGTCCGCGCACAATCTTACGTAGGAAGGTCAAATCATCTCCACGCTTTTTTACAGCCACATTATAGTTGACTACGCCGGGGATCTGCCCCTCCAATTCCGTCAGTTCATGGTAGTGGGTTGCAAACAAAGTCTTCGCCCCAAGCTTTTTTCCTGCTGTATATTCCAAAACAGCGCGTGCAATGGACATGCCATCAAAGGTGCTGGTGCCGCGCCCGATTTCATCATAGATAATCAAACTTTTTTTGGTTGCATGCTGTAAAATAGAGGCAACCTCGCGCATTTCCAGCATAAAGGTAGATTGACCGCTTGCGAGGTCATCCGATGCCCCCACACGTGTAAACAAGCGATCTACAACGCCGACGCGGGCTTCCGCAGCCGGCACAAAGGAGCCGATCTGCGCCATTAGGACAATCAGTGCTGTTTGCCGCATGTATGTAGATTTACCTGCCATATTAGGACCGGTAATCAACATGAGCCGATTTTGATCCGTATCCAATTCCACATCATTGGGAACAAAATAGGAATCCCGCACAAACTGCTCCACGACAGGATGACGGCCGTCCTTGATCATAAGCACATCGCTGTAATCCACTTCGGGACAGACATACTGATTGCGTGCCGCTACCTGGGCAAGTCCTCCATATACGTCTAATTCGGCTACCGCCGCGCCGCTTTTCCGAATGCGAGATGCATTTTGAATTACAATATCCCGTATTTCGCAAAACAGCTGATATTCCAGATTTTTTAGCTTGTCCTCCGCTCCAAGGATCGTACTTTCCAGTTCCTTCAGTTCCTCGGATATGTACCGCTCGCAATTGGTCAGCGTCTGTTTACGGATATAGTGGGCGGGAACCCGATCGCTATACGAGCGGGTTACTTCAATATAATATCCGAATACTCGGTTGACGCCGATTCGCAGGTTTTTGATTCCTGTTTCTTCCCGTTCCTTCTCTTCCAGCTTTTGGATATAATCTTCCGCATGGTTTTTAATAGAACGAAGCTCGTCCACCTGAGCGTCATAGCCGTCCCGGATCATATCCCCTTCCCGAACAAGGAAAGGAGGTTCTTCTTTAATAGCTGTGGAAAGCAGATCATAAACATCTGTCAAGGAGTCAATGCTCTCCCAAATTGCAGCAAGCTGTGAGGATTCTGCCGCTTGCAGCAAGGTTTTAATCTGAGGCAGCACTTCAATAGACTGCGCCAATGCCCGCAGTTCTCTCGCACTGCCGGTTCCGTACACAATTCTTGTAAGGATCCGCTCCATATCCAACACAGAAGATAGAAGATGGCGAATTTCCTCCCGCAGTATATGATTGGACACAAGTTCTGCTACAGAACGCTGGCGGGTAACAATCTTTTTTACATCCCGGAGGGGGTGCTCCAAAAACGACCGGAGGAGACGGCGACCCATGGAAGTATTGGTTTTATCCAAAACTCCAAGAAGGGAGCCTTTTTTCTCCTTATCCAGCATCGTTTCCATGATTTCCAGATTTCGCCGGGTACTTGTATCCATCTCTAGGTATTGGGTGTTTTCATAAAAAGCAATATCCTCAAAATGAGACAAATCCGATTTTTGCATATCGGCAAAATATCCGAAAGCGGCACCGCAAGCGTAAATCGCAGGTTGAAAAGACTGCTGATCCTGACCGTATCCGCCTGCAATTTCCGTATACCACTCCGCAGCCGCTGTTTCATCAAAATAAGATTTCAGCTTCCCGGTGGAAAGAATACCCCGTTCCTGTACAAAGGACTGGAGCACAGCCTGTTTTGCAAGATCCACATTTGTGATAATTTCAATAGGACCAATGGTTGCAAGCTCGCTGAGCAGATCCTCTTCCGCACCGATTCCTGCAAAATACGTTGCCCGTACCTTTCCGGTAGACAAATCTGCAAAACATACGCCAATGGTAAGATCGCCGAAATAGATCGCAGCAAGATAATTGTTCCGGCTGTCGGGTAAAAAGTCCGATTCAATGACTGTTCCCGGCGTTACAACGCGGACAACCTCTCTGCGAACCGGTCCTTTACCGGCTCCCGGTTCCTCCATCTGTTCACAGATAGCAACTTTATATCCGTTCTGAATGAGCTCTCCGATATATCCTTCGGCAGAATGATACGGAACGCCACACATAGGCGCGCGCTCCGGTTCTCCGCAGTCTCTACCGGTAAGGGTCAGACCCAAAACCTTGGAAGCAGTTTTGGCGTCTTCAAAAAACATCTCATAAAAATCGCCAAGCCGGTAAAAAAGAATGTGATCCTGATATGCGCTTTTGATGCCCAGGTACTGATTCATCATTTCTGTCATATATCGTCCTCAGCTTTCTTTGTCATTTTATCCGTTCAGTGGCATCCGCTACAGGTAGAACAGTCATGGGTACATCCAGTCAGATTATATTTGTGTCAATTCCGGCGTCAATGATTAC
>CANTEM010000144.1 GCA_947652805.1 uncultured Clostridia bacterium
TATTTTTTGAGGTTTTTCTGTCGCTGCTTTTTGCAAGCAGGTATATTTTCAGCTTTGGCTCCGTTCCGGAAGGACGTATAATGGTATCGCAATGCTGGGTAGAAAAATATAGAATATCAGACAGGGGGAGACCAGTGGAGGACTCGCTCTCTGTAGTATTGTCGTAAATTTTTCCGGTTTTATAATCCCGTCGGGTGAGCACCGGATTTTTTGCAAGGGCGGCAGGCGGATTCTCACGCAAATTTTCTATCATAGAGGTGATTTTTTCCTGACCGCCAGGCATATCAAAATAGAAATCCAGCGTTCGTTCCAGATAGAATCCGTATTTCTCAAAAAGGCCTTCTAATGCATCGCACAGTGTTTTTCCCAGAGTTTTGTAATAAGCCGCCATTTCACAGATCAGCAGGGAAGCAACAACGGCATCCTTATCCCGGGTGTAGGTTCCTTTCAGATATCCGTAGCTTTCTTCAAAGCCCAGAAGGAAGGTTCCGGTTCCGTTTTGCAGCTGCTCTTTTACAATTTCGCCGATATATTTAAACCCCGTGAGCACCTCGTACATCTGCACATGGTTTTTGCGGCAGATTTCTGTAGCAAGGTTGGTGCTTACAATGGATTTTACAACGTAAGGCGCGGCGGGCATAGTGCCGCTCTTCTGATATGCTGTGATAATGTAATCCAGCAGAAGGGCTCCCATTTGATTGCCTGTAATACATTCAAATTCGCCATTCTTATTTCGTGCCATAGCGCCTACCCGGTCACAGTCCGGATCGGTCGCGATGATCAGGTCACTGTTATAGGTTTGTGCCAGCACTTTTCCGAGAGTAAAAGCTTCCTGCGCTTCCGGATTGGGATGCGCAACGGTGGGAAAATCTCCGTTGGGCGTTTCCTGCTCCGGTACGATATGGAGATTGGTGAGTCCGGCGCTGCGCAGCACATCCGGTACCATCGTAATGCCGGCACCGTGCAAGGGCGTATAGATTACATGAAAGGTTTCCGCTACATCCGGTATAGCGTTTTTGTTTACCCGTTCTTCTAAAACGCAGTTCATGTACGCTGCATCTACAGAATTTGGTACAGGAAGAATCAGCTCCTGCCTTGCTGCGTCGATATCGGGAACCTCCTCCAAGATATCTGTTTGCTGCATTTGATCGGAAATGGCCTGAGCTTGTTCCGGTCCGATTTGTGCGCCGTCCTCCCAGTATACTTTGAAGCCATTGTATTCTTTCGGATTATGAGAAGCGGTAATATTAATGCCTGCAATACAGGAAAGATGACGCAGAGCAAAAGATAAAACCGGGGTTGGACGCAAATCTTCAAAAAGATATGCTTTGATACCGTAAGCAGAAAGCACCTGGGCGCTGCGCAGCGCAAATTCTCGTGCGTTTTTTCGGCTGTCATAGGCAATGACAACGCCGCGGTTCATAGCGTCCTTGCCATATTTACAGATTACCTTTGCCAGACTTGCGGTAGCAAGCGCAACGGTATATGTGTTCATGAAAGCGGTGCCGGGCTGCATTTTTGCCCGAAGTCCGGCTGTGCCGAAGGACATGAGTCCGGAAAAAGCAATTCCCAGGGAATCTTCATCCATGGATAAGAGAGCGGATTTGGTTGCTTTGTCAACTTTGGGACTGTTTATAAAATATTCTGGTGTGATATTGGTGTTAGCCATGGATGTTGTCCTTCCCTGATCTTATAAAATATTGAAAACGCCGGATACCCCCGTGCGCATTGCCACACTGACAAAAGCTGCAATGCTGTCTATGCTTCCCGGCATCACTTTTACAGTGATTTTGTATAAAAAACTATTCATATTGTATTCCATTGGCCGGGCATTTATGCTGTAGAGACTTGCGCCAAGTCTTTGCAGCGCGGCAAGAGAGGTCGTAAGTTCTTCTCCGGATTCCGGCTGAAAGGAAATCTCCATAAACGCGGCGTCCGGCGACCAATAAATCTGTCCGGATAAAAGCGCAAACCGCAGCTCCGTTTCGCCGTCTGATGTGGTTACATCGTACATTGCCCGTATTTTTAGCTGATATTCCCGGATCATCCTTGCAAAAGCGGGCAATTCTCCCTCCGTGCTGCTGTAAACAGGCAGAATGCAAAAGCTGTTGTCTTCAGACGCAACAGATTCGCAAATTGTCAGAAAATCGGTTTGCGGGCTGGGGCAGGAATGGGGAAGCAAAGCGGAGAACTTTTCCCGAGCGATTTCTGTATTCCTGTTGGGCATATAAAACAGGGTCCCCTGTTTTTCAGTGGCCTGCCGGACTGGGATCAGAAGGTTTTTCTCTGACAGAAATTTTAAAAAAACTGCATAGTTTTCTGAGAGCAGCCGCATATCCGGGAAAGCCTGCAAATACAGATTGGCCGCGTCTCTGGGAGACAGCTGGGTTTGGGAATGAAGCGCTATTCGAGCAAGCTCGTTTAATTGTCCCAGTTCCACTGCGTTCTCCTGCCGGCGGAGCTGCCTGACATAAGCTGCATTTTTTTGCAGGATATCGAAGGATATCATAGCATGCCCAGTATGGAGTAACTATCCGATAAAAATGCGCGCAGCTCATCCGGGTTCAGACGGCGCTGGCTCAGCAGGCAAAGGGTGTAAATATGCTTGGAAACAAGCGCTGCTTTTTCGGGGTCTGCATTTGCAAGAGAAGCGATCAATTCATTTGCTGTATTCAAAATCAATGTGGACTGTGTGGGGAAGGGGGCGGGGCTGTTTTGACCCATAGCGGAATACATTTTCATCATGTCTTCCATTCTTCTGCTGCTTTCGCTGACATTCAGCACAGCGGGAACGGAGGTGTCCTTGAGAGCTTCAAATTTGATTTCCGTTTGTTCGGGAACCAGCTTTTTGAACAGTTCTGCTACGCCGGGGATTTCCGCAGCGCCTTCTCCCTTCATGGTGTCAGCAAGCTCTGCATCCACACGTATAAACTGCACGCCTTCCCGCTTGTTTTCGATCAGCTGTGCAAATTGGGTATCAATAATTTTATCCAGAAGGAGGGTTTCGATCCCTTCCGCTTCGAACATGGAAATATATCCGGCTTGGGACACCTTATCGGCAGCATAATATATTTTATTTTCATGCTTTTCCCGAGCGGCGTCTAAATATTCGTCCAGAGTGCAGAACCCACCGCCGCATTTTTCAAAAAGGAGACAGGCCGCAGTTTTATCATAAAACTTGCTGTCCCGCAGGCAGCCGTATTCCACAAAGGTTTTCAGATCTCTCCAGATATTTTCGTAAGCGGAACGGTC
>CANTEM010000145.1 GCA_947652805.1 uncultured Clostridia bacterium
GGAATATGCTGTTCGTTTGATTAATGGATCAGGTTCTACTTTAACTAATGTTGTACAATGACAACAGCAAAACAAAAACTAAAAAAGGAGAATCAATTATGCAAAACATGGACATCAGGCAAGAAGCAAAAAGTGCAGGGGTTAAACTTTGGCAAATCGCGGAAGGGCTTGGAATCAATGACGGGAACTTTTCACGGAGATTGCGCAGGGAATTACCCGAGCAGGAAAAAGCGAGAATCCGCACGATTATAAAGGGTTTGAAGGAGGGAGCCGAACAATGACCGGACAACCATTGCCACGGATGCGAACTGTGGCACAAATTAAAGCCATATTCGCGGAAAACGGCGAGAGGGGTATATCAGACAGGGAATTGCGCAGGCTTGCCAAAACAGGGGTTATTCCCTCTCATATGGCAGGGCGCAAACTGCTCATCAATCTGGATGCGTTGATTGCATATCTCAATACTTCCTGCATCCCTTCTGCTCCGTCTGATGTCAGCGGAATACGGCGCATAGACTGACATATGCAGGGAGGATATACATGGCAGAACGAAGAATGTTTTCAAAAACGGTAATAGACAGCGACACCTTTTTAGATATGCCGCCGACAACGCAAAACCTGTACTTTCATTTGTCAATGCGTGCGGATGATGACGGATTTGTGAATAATCCTAAGAAAATCCAGCGCATGGTTGGTGCAAATGAGGACGATTTAAAGCTGCTGCTTGCCAAAGGTTATATAATTGCTTTTGAAAGTGGAATCATCGTTATAAGGCATTGGAGACTGCACAATTACATACGAAAAGACCGGTACAAAGAGACTGCCTGCAGGGATGAAATGCAGCTTCTACATGCTACTGAAACCGGGGAATACGAACTAAAAAATGATGATCGGTTGCCAACTGGTATACCAAGTGACATACCAACGGTATACCAAATGGATACCCAGGTTAGGTTAGGTAAGGTTAGTATAGGTAAGGATAATATATTATGCGCACCGGATGAACCGGTACGCAATCAAAAACCACCTAAAGAAGATAAAACTGGTTCTAAAAAGTCAAAACCCAGCAAACATAAATACGGCGAATATGAAAATGTATTGCTTAGTGACGGAGAACTGGACAAGCTGAAGAACCGTTTCCCTGACTATCTGGAACGGATTGAGCGATTGTCCGGATATATCGCATCCAAGGGAACAAAATACAAGTCTCATTACGCGACAATATGCAACTGGGCAAAAAATGAAAAGCCGGGCGCAAGGGTCAAGATCAACCAGGCAATGACCGATCTTGACCACCTGTTTTAAGGAGGGCGCATATGGATATGCATGCAATCATCGGCACAATTGCCGAAAGAGTGCCTACTACATTCGATCCGACCGATTATGTAGGGGATGACGGACTCATATATTGCGGACATTGTAACGTAGCGAAAGAAACAACTCTTGATTTCGGTTTTATGAAACGGAAAGTACCGTGCATCTGCAACTGTGGGAAGCAAAGACGGGATGCAAACGACCGCAAACGAAATGCAGAACAAGAACATATGCGCGTCAAAGGATTACAGGAGCTTGGACTCCCAGGAAGGGAACTATATAACTGGACATTTGAAAATGACGACGGCAGAGATCCCGATTTGATAAACGCTATGAGAAAATTCGTGGAGCAATTCGACTGGTTTTACAAAAACAAAAAAGGACTGCTTCTGTGGGGCGGTACAGGCAGCGGGAAAAGCTTTGCCGCAATTGCAGCCGCAAACGCTTTGATGAGGCTGGAACGTCCGTGCCTTGTTACCAGCTTTACAAGGATTGCACACAAATTAAGCGATCAACGGTACGGCAAACAAGACTATTTGGACAACCTTAACACTTTTGATTTGCTTGTAATGGATGATCTTGGAGCAGAGAGAAACAGTGAATACATGCAGGAAATTGTCTTTGATGTTATCAACACCCGGTATAATTCCGGAAAGCCTTTGATTATAACGACCAATCTCACCATAGAGGAAATCAAAAAGCCCGCTGAAATGAGCAATGCAAGGATATATGACCGGATATTGGAACGATGCGTGCCAATTCCGGTAAACGGTGCAAGTCGGCGGAGAATCAAAGCGGCAGAAGATTATTGTGAGGTTCAAAGGAAATTGGGATTGATATAAAAAAAGAGAGGGCGTGCGTGCCCTCTCTCGGTTCGTAGATCTGTAAGCTGGATCCGTCTTTTTGTATATTATACGAAAGGCGGATCAGAAAGTCAATGACAAACGAAGAACTGGCAATGCGCATCCAAGCCGGGGACAGTGCATGCGTAGAAGAGCTGTGGAACAATATACACAAACTCATGCACCGGATAACAGGCAGTATATATAAGCAGCGGCAGGAACGATGCGCAGCTGCAGGCGTTACACAGGACGATATATTTCAGGAATGCTTTTTCGTCATGCTGCGTGCTGTGGATGCATATAAACCGGATGCAGGCTATGCATTCAACACGTATATCAAATACCACCTAAAAAACGTAGTAAACGGGCTTTTGGGAGTTCGGACAGCGGGGCAGCGGTATGCACCGCTCAACACTTGTACAAGCCTGGAAATGGATATTGCAGGAGAGGGAGACGAAGGACTGCGGCTGGAAGATATGTTGGAGGATCCGGAAGGAACAGAACCCTTTGAAACTGTAGAACAGTCCCTGATGTATGAGGAACTGTATAAGGCGGTAAACTCCCTCCCGGATCAGAAACGGCAGATTATCCGGTATCATTTCCTCCGGGACATCCCATTAAAAGACTGTGCGCAGCTTTTAGGTATGCACACAACAGGCAATGCATTACGGATAAAGCAGGAAGCATTACGCGCACTCCGGCGGAATCCAAGGATTTTGAATATGGCGGAATATTACAGCAGCGGGCTGAAGCATACCAGCCTTGCATTTTTCAGGGACACAGGCACAAGCAGTGTGGAAGCCGCAGCGATCAAGCATCTGGACAGGGGCGCATACACTTGAATGATTTTTAATAATCCGGTGAATTTCCGGAATTTTCGGAAGCCATAAAAAACGCGCGCGTGAATCCCCCCCAGTATGTGTCTGTCGAGTGAGGGCAAGGGAACTGTTAAGGGTACATCTCTTTCACAGAAAAGGCAATTTACCCCTTTTTTGATTTTTAAAAGCTGCATGTTTTGGAATTTGACGGTTAAAATACGTTTAAATTCACCGGATTATTAAA
>CANTEM010000146.1 GCA_947652805.1 uncultured Clostridia bacterium
TATAATGACTTTATTGCTGGTCAAATGGCAGCTAAGGAACTTTTAAATGCAAGGAGAAATCTTATGTTAGGTCAGACGCCGCCTATGGGGTGGAATTCCTGGAACACCTTCGGTCCCAATATCAGTGAGAAAATTGTCACGGAAATTGCCGATGCAATGGTGGAAAAGGGTTACAAGGACGCAGGCTATGAATATGTAGTGATTGATGATGGATGGCAACTACGGGAACGGGGCGAAAACGGTGAGCTTGTAGCCGATCCGGAAAAGTTCCCCAGAGGAATGAAGTACGTTGCGGATTACATACATGAAAAAGGACTGAAATTCGGTATTTATTCCGCCGCAGGAGTGCGTACCTGCGCCGGATATCCGGGTTCATACGGACATGAATATGAGGATGCAGAGCTTTTTGCATCCTGGGGTGCTGATTATCTGAAATATGACAAATGTCATTTCGCAGGTTCTTCCGATCCCAAAAACGCTTATGTGACTATGTCTATGGCGCTGCGTGCCACGGGCAGACCAATCATGCTTTCTGGCTGTATTGTGGGAGAAAACGATCCTCATAGCTGGATGAGGAGTGCAGGCGCCCATTTATACCGTTCCACCGGAGATATCTGCGATAGCAGTGAATCCTTCCGGAGCATCTTTACAGGTCAGTACGATAAATTTCATACCAGTGCTCCCGGTTGCTTTAATGATATTGACATGCTTGTTGTGGGACTTGGCGGAAACGGGAATGTTGGCCGTCCGGGTGGATGCACAAAAGAAGCATATAAAATGCATTTTGTGCTGTGGTGTCTCTGGGGCGCACCGCTGATGATCGGCGCTGATGTTAGAAACCTGGATGATTATTACCGGGATTTGCTTACCAATAAAGAATTGATCCGTATCAATCAGGATCCGGAATGCCGTCCGCCGTACTGCGATGAGCGGCAGCGGTATCATGCAACCCACGCCCGTTTGTCCTGTGTGAAAATGATGGATAACGGGGAATTGGTTCTTGCCCTTCTGAATTACTGGGATGATCAGGATTTGGAGGTTTTGGCTTATTTTGACGATTTCGGAATCCCCTCCGGAAAAGGAATCGGTCTGAAGCTGACAGATATATTTACCGGCGAAACCTTTACGAAATTTGACTTTTTCACTCCCCGGCTTCCCGCAATGACCTGCAAGGTTTATAAAGCTGAGATTGTAAGAAGATGACAGGAAAATTCCCTTGCAGGCAGTGCGGAAAAATAACGGATGCTTTGGACAGAGGCATGTACCGGAAATTTGTATCCAGAACGGGGGAGGATTATCTTTGCCTCCACTGTCTTGCGGAAAAATTTAGAATCCCCGAGGATGTGTTCCGGGAAAAAGCAGAATCCATAGCGAAAAACTGCGCTTTGTTTTACTGATATGCATTTGTGTGAAAAAAATCCACCCGTTTATCGGGTGGATTTTTTGTGCTATATTTGCCTCATTCCGGCTGTCTGTAAAAAATAACTTCCTCATTCTGATCCATAACATGCATTTCTCTGCCTTTGATTGTGCAGGGAATGGTTTGGGACGGAGCGCCACTGTCGTATGTCAATTCCAGAGTGCTTCCGTCATACGTATACTGAAAAGTAAACAAATCATCATCCTTATTGATATGGGTGCTTCCGGTTCCGTCTGCGTTGAAAATATAAAAAACGGTGAAAAAGATATCGTCGGAAATATGTCCCTGCAAAAGATCCTTATATTCTTCATTGTTGATCAGCGCCCATTTCCCAACGATTTCCTCTGCCGGATCAGATCCGTTGGAACCGGCACAGGCACATAGAAGGAAAGAGCACAGAAGCAGGCTGCAAAGGCACAGCGTATAATTTTTCATATAATCTCCATTCCTTATTTCTGATTACACATTAAATAAAAACTCAACCACGTCGCCGTCGCACATTACATAGTCCTTACCCTCACTGCGCAACAGCCCTTTTGCTTTCGCAGCTGCAAGGGATCCGCAAGTAATCAGATCGTCAAAAGCAATCACTTCTGCCCGGATAAAGCCCCGTTCAAAATCAGAGTGAATTTTTCCTGCCGCCTGAGGCGCCTTGGTACCCGCGCGGATGGTCCATGCGCGCACTTCTTTGGGGCCGCCTGTGAGATAACTGATCAGACCGAGCAGGGAATATCCCGCTTTAATCAGTTTGTCCAATCCGGATTCTGTAATTCCCATATCTGCAAGAAACGCCGCTTTTTCTTCTGCATCCAGTTCTGCGATTTCCGATTCGATTCCCGCACTTACAGGGATCACCTGCGCTCCCTCAGCGGCGGCGGCAGCAACAACCTCTTTATAGTAGGCATTGTCCTCGGATACGCCGGCGGCTTCATCCTCACTGACGTTTGCAGCATAAATTACAGGCTTGATTGTCAGAAGTCCGACTTCATCTAAAATAGAGCGCTCATCCTCTGTATATTCGCCGCTGCGAGCAGTTTTTCCCTCGGACAGCAAAGCAAGCACCTTTTCATATGCTTCCAGCGCGGCAGTCAGGCTTTTATCGCTTTTCACTGCCTTTTTAGTCTTTTCAATCCGGCGTTCCAATGTTTCTATATCGGAAAAAATCAATTCCAGATTGATGGTTTCGATATCTCTTGCAGGATTTACGTTTCCGTCTACGTGAACGATGTCTCCGTCGTCAAAGCAGCGCACAACATGCACAACTGCATCCACGTCCCGAATATGAGACAAAAACTTGTTGCCAAGTCCCTCGCCTTTGGATGCGCCCCGAACCAATCCTGCAATGTCTACAAATTCTATGACGGCAGGCGTATACTTCTGCGGGTTGTACATTTGAGCAAGGGCGTCCAGCCGGGGATCAGGCACAGCAACGATCCCTACGTTCGGATCAATGGTACAGAAAGGATAGTTTGCAGACTGTGCGCCTGCCCCTGTAATTGCGTTAAACAGGGTGCTTTTGCCTACATTGGGCAGCCCGATTATTCCAAGTTTCATATTTTCAGTCGTTCCTTTTTTCTAATTCTATCATGTATTATACAGAAAATTCCGTTGCTCTGCAAGTAATATTTTGGGAATTGCTAATTTCACCAATATTTTTACAATAAATCACAATTTTTTCACACAATGATCACTTTTGTAGGTTAAAATAACACCAATAAGTGGATTCGATG
>CANTEM010000147.1 GCA_947652805.1 uncultured Clostridia bacterium
TTTTCCGGCATCAATAATAAAGTCGTCAAAACTAACGCCGGCATCTTCATCACCAGTATCGCATCCTTCACATATTTTAATTATCCAAATTGTATTTCTATCACTATACTAAATTCAAAGGCTACTTTTACAGATATTTCTATCACACTCCCCACTGATGATCTCATCGTCTATGGCTATAAAGGTTCCACCGCAGAAGCATATGCCGCCAAAAAGTCTATCACTTTCGTTGCCCTTGATTGATCGTAAAAACGCCCCTACAAGGGGCGTTTTTCTATAGCCTCTTGACAAACGCTCCTACTGATATTATAATGATATCACTTCAATATAGAGGAGTAAAAACATATCATGGAAGAAAAAGTATTAAAAGCGAAAAACGGCATGGCAGTGCTGCTTCTCACCGCCCTTGCATATCTGTTGTCCATCGCAGTATTGATCATGGGCGCTGTCCTTTTAGAGAACGAGATGATTGCTCTTGGCGTGATCATGCTCGTGGCAGGCATTCTTTGGGCATGTATCGGCTGGATTCCCTTCATGGGTCTGCGGATTCTGAAACCCCAGGAAGCGCTGGTGCTCACCCTGTTCGGTAAATACATCGGCACACTGAAGGGTGCAGGCTTCTACTATGTGAATCCCTTTGTATCTGCCGTAAATCCTGCCGCAAAAACCGCCCTGCGTCAAAGCGGCGACGTGGATTCCGACAGCGACAAGGGCGCTCACCTGATGCTTGGCGCCGGCTTATCTACCAGCTTACAGCGCATACCCAGCAAAGTGATTTCCCTGAAGGTCATGACCTTGAATAACAACAAGCAGAAAATCAACGACTGCCTGGGCAATCCTGTGGAAATCGGCATTGCAGTTATCTGGCGTGTTGCCGATACGGCAAAGGCGGTTTTTGACGTGGACAACTATAAAGAATTTCTGTCCCTCCAATGCGATGCCGCACTGCGCAACATTGTACGGCTGTATCCCTATGATGTGGCAAAAAATGTGGATACCACCGGAGACGGAGAACCGGACGAAGGTTCCCTGCGGGGCTCCAGTGAAATTGTAGCCCAGCGGATCCGGGACGAAATCCAGTCCAGAGTCCAGAACGCCGGTCTGGAAATCATCGAAGCACGGATCACCTACCTTGCATATGCGCCAGAAATTGCCGCGGTCATGCTTCAGCGCCAGCAGGCATCCGCAGTCATCGACGCCCGGAAAATGATTGTGGACGGTGCAGTTGGTATGGTAGAAATGGCACTGGATAAACTGAGTGAGCGGGAAATCGTAAATTTGGACGAAGAACGCAAAGCCGCCATGGTATCCAACTTATTGGTTGTTCTCTGCGGAAATAAAGATACACAGCCCGTTGTCAACTCCGGCAGCCTGTATTGATTATGGCACAGCGGGACGAGAAAAAACAGATTCCCCTGCGTATTTCTGCAAAGCTGTACGCGCAAATAGCCGCTTGGGCGGAGGATGATTTTCGCTCGATCAACGGGCAGATTGAATATTTGCTCACAGAGTGTGTACGGAAACGGGGAATGGACGGAAAAACGAAGCAATCCGAAGAAGCTGAATAAAAAGGTGCTAAGGCTCCCCCGGTTGGAGCTGTCGCGAATTACAAATCAAAAAGGCTCCCTTGTGTAAAGGGAGCTGACTCCGCGCAGCGGAGACTGAGGGTTTGTTCCTGCTATCATATTGAAATATCTGCAAATCGGCAATATGTGCAAACAATCCCCCCGCCGATTACATCGCCCCCCCTATGGAGCCACGAAGTGGATCCTCACATGGGGGCTTTTCGTTTGGTAGAAATCGCACAAGGGGAGCCTGCTGGTTTTGCTGTATTACAAATCGCGCAAAAACCAATAAATTTCCGCTTTTTCCTCTTCACATACTGCAAAAGTATGCTATACTATAAGGGATATACAAATCAGGAAGGACATCCAATATGGCATATAAATATAAAACGGAAATGCACTGTCACAGTAAATACGCAAGTCCCTGCTCCATCGTCGGCGCAGAAGAAATCGTAGAACAGTATCTGGAATTCGGGTACAGCACTGTAGTCATCACAGATCACCTGCACGAGGGAACCTTCCAACACTGGATCCCCGATGCAAGTCTGGAAGAACGTATGGAGTTTTTCCTGGAAGGCTATCGAAAAGTTAAGGAATATGCCGGGGAGCGGCTCAATGTTCTCCTTGGCTGCGAAATCCGCTTCCCGAACACCGGAGGAACCGATCTTCTGGTTTACGGACCGGATGAAGACTTTTTCAGAAACAACCCGGATATGTACCTGCATGATCGTTTCTGGATGGGTGGACTGGTGAAAAATAATAACTATATGTTTTTTCAGGCCCATCCCTTCCGGTTCGGCATGATGCTTACGGAAGATTTTGTGATCGATGGAATCGAAGTGTTCAACGGGCATCCCACTCAAAAATCCCACAATCATATGGCGGAGCTGTGGCAGAAGACCTATCCGAAGTTTATCGGAATTTCAGGCAGCGATCATCATGAACTGGCACATCATCCGGATGCAGGAATCCTGACAGAAGAGCCGATCACCTCTAACGAACAGCTTTTACAGGTGCTGCGCAGCGGCAAATTTGCATGTATCCGGGATACGGAAACCCAGGAAAAATGCCGCAAGCAGATTTTAGGCGATCAAGCGTAAGCTATATATAGAAAAGCCTCCCGCAAAAGGGAGGCTTTTATTCACTTTTTCGTTCCTGCGGGAACAGTATGACGGAGATTTCACGAGAAAATAGCAGAGAAAATGAGCAAATATCATAATAAATTAAAAAATTAAATTTATTTTCCCGTTTTCTATTGACATGCCTGTATATATTTGCTATAATCCCATTTGTTGAAAAATTTAACCAAAATGCAAATCGGAGGATATCTTATGTCTACTTACATGGCAAAGAAAGAAACCGTTGAACGCAAGTGGTATATTATTGATGCGGCTGGAAAGCCCCTCGGTAAAACCGCAGCAGCAGCGGCTACTATTCTTCGTGGGAAACACCGTCCTGAATTCACTCCGCATGTAGATTGCGGCGAATTCGTTGTAATTGTAAATGCAAGCAAGGCTGATTCTTCCGATGCAGCGGGAGCAGACGACTCACCGGATTGGCGAGA
>CANTEM010000148.1 GCA_947652805.1 uncultured Clostridia bacterium
ATGAAAGAAGGAATTTGTACAAGTGTTGGAATTGTGGGAAATATTGAAAAAAACCTTGTAAAACTCATAAAAATGTATTGCAAATTTGCAGCATCCATATTATAATATTTACATCTCAGTGGAGCGATAGTTCATAATTGTTCCATAAATATGGTGGAAAAGGGGGAGCTGAACTTGGATTTGCTGGGCAAATACACGCATACGTTGGATGCTAAAAACCGCGTTTTCTTTCCAGCAAAGTTTCGGGAAGATCTTGGCTCTCCGATTATCATTACAGTAAATGTAGACGGTTGTCTATCTGCTTACTCCTCTGCGGAATGGGCAAATTATACAGAAAAACTTAAGGAATTGCCGAAAACTCAGGTGCGGGATATAACACGGTTTATCTGCGGAAATGCGCAGAAATCCGTTCCGGACGGGCAGGGCAGAGTGATGCTCTCCAAGGATCTGGTAGAATACGCGGGACTGAGGGAAGGCGTTACTTTTATTGGATGCGGCGACAGAGTAGAACTGTGGGCTTCCGAAAGCGCACAGATTCCGGATATGTATGATAAAGACAAGGTTGCCAACATCCGCGATCTTATGTTGGAATATGGACTGTAAAGGACGGCAGTAAAAAATTAAACAAGAAAGGCAGAGATAATGTGAACTTTGCACATGTGTCTGTTCTTCTGAAGGAAGCTGTAGATGCTTTGAAACCTGAACGGGGTGGGATTTTTGTAGACTGTACTGCCGGCGGGGGCGGTCACTCTGAGGAAATTTTGAAAAGGCTGCCTCGTGGTTCAAAATTGATCAGCTTGGATCAGGATGAACGTGCAGTATTGCGCTGCAGAGAACGGCTTGCGGTATATGGAACCGCTTCTACTGTTATTAAAGCGAATTTTTCAGCCATCGGTGAAGTGCTGGATGGCTTGGATATACAGGAAGTAGACGGCGTTTTGTGGGATCTGGGTGTTTCTTCTGTACAACTGGATGAAGCAGAGAGAGGATTTTCCTACATGGCAGACGCTCCGTTGGACATGCGGATGGATCGGTCGGGTGCCGTAACGGCAGCAGATATTGTCAACCGCTACAGTGAAGAAGAACTTTGCAGAATTTTACGGGAATACGGGGAAGAAAAATTTCACCGCAGAATTGCATCTGAAATTGTCAGGGCCAGAGCAGAGAGCGAAATTGAAACAACCTGTCAGCTGGCAGAGCTTGTGATTGGTGCGATTCCGGCGGCGGCGCGCCATAAGGAGAGTCAGCATCCTGCAAGAAGAACCTTTCAGGCGCTGCGTATTGAAGTGAACGGAGAACTCCGTGTGATCGAACCATCCCTGCAGGCGGCTGTCGATCGGCTCAGATCGGGCGGACGCGCCGCAGTGATTACATTTCATTCTTTAGAGGATCGGATTGTAAAACAGATTTTTCAGAAAATGGCAGCCCCGTGTGAATGCCCGCCGGATTTTCCGGTATGTATGTGCGGGAAAAAGCCAATTGTGACACGGGTTACCAAAAAACCAATTTTACCTTCGGAGCGTGAGATTCTGGAAAATCCCAGAGCAAGAAGTGCAAAACTCCGGGTGGCAGAGAAAATATAAAAGAATCCTCTCATTTTTGAGGGGCGAACGATAATGAGAGGAAAGGGAAAGACAATGGGAAACGCGCAGGCACATGTGACTAATGCAGCACAAAATCCGTTGTGTGGCAGATTACAGCAAAAGTTTAGCGGCAGAGGTGCGGCTTCAGCTTCTGCATCCTATCAGACACGCGCGATTCCAAAGGTGGACCCCCGAATCGCATCTGGCGGCAAAAAAATTGCGAAAGCTGTAAATGTCAGTCCCTTTGAAGAAACGGCAGAGTTTGTTCCTGCGGGAAGAACTTCAAAAGCACAGGTCAAAGGAAAGATGAACCAAACGGCTGCGAGAACAGCGCAGTCTGCGTCTGCGGCGCGTAGGCAGCAAACGGGTGCATATGCAAAAACAACACCGTTTGCTTCCGGAGCATATGCCGCAGCTTATGCCCGCGCAGCCACGATCCGCGCCCAGGCGGCGGCAGTAGAACCCAGAAAGGTTGCTGCGAACAATGCTGTCAGACAAAAGCAAGGACTGCTCCAGTTGGTACGCGGCGGGCGTTCTGATGAGGTGCGGGTGAAAAGCTCTCCGATTCCCAAAAGCATCGTAATTGCTGTTATCCTTTTTACAGCAATCGTTTTGATGATTCTTTTCAGCTTTGCTCAGATCAATGAATTTAAGCGGGAAATCTCCGGATTGGAGTCTCAGCGCAGTGAGCTGAACACAGAAATTGCACAGCTTGCCATTCAGTTGGATTTGAAGAATGATGTGCGGGTCATTGAACAGACTGCCAGAGAAGATATTGGTATGGTGCGCCGCAATCAGGTAGAATCAAAGTATATCAATGTTGCCCAGGGAGACCGGGTAGAAGTATTGAACGATGCCGAAGAAACAGGGGAGGATTTCGGTATTTTTTCAACCCTGATGTCCTCTGTGGGAAGTAGCTGGGATAAACTGATGGAATATATTGACTGACAGGTTGGTTCCAACTGTATGGGACTGTCCGAACGAAAATAGCATTTTGACAGTCTGAGAAGGTGTGCTTTGCACGCCTTCTTTAGATTATTGGAGAATATACATAAATTGCCGTGTCGGCACATAGAATCAAATGAGTAAGCCTGCGTGCCGCGGAAAGGAAGAGAGCTGTATGGCAGAAAACAGAAAAAGAATAACCAGGCGCACAACCTCCCGTGCCACAGCGTTGACTATAGCATTCAGCAGCTTAGCAATACTTGTAGGAATACGTCTTGCATATCTACAGGTATACAGCTACGATTATTATAAAGAACAGGTGATGAATGAGATCACTATGGAAACAGAGGTTAATCCGGAGCGGGGAACCATATATGATACCAACGGAAATATTCTCGCTACCAATGCCACCGTATATCTTTGCTTTATTTCACCCCAGGACATTATTGACGCAATGGCAGAGGGCGATGATGACGGCGAAGAGGTGCTCTATACCTGGAAATCCTCTGACACGGCAAACTATACAGATATAAAAATGGATGAACTGCTAGAAGGAAAACGAGAGATCCAGAAAAGTAAATGTGAAATTAAAGA
>CANTEM010000149.1 GCA_947652805.1 uncultured Clostridia bacterium
TGAATATAAATTTGAAACCCTCCAGCTTCATGTTGGACAGGAAGCGCCCGATCCGGCTACCGACGCACGGGCAGTACCTATATATGCAACAACTTCTTATGTATTCCGGGATTGCGCACATGCCGCCGCCCGGTTTGATTTGTCCGACGCCGGAAATATATACGGCAGACTGACCAATTCCACGCAGGACGTGTTGGAGAAGCGCATTGCCGCCCTGGAAGGAGGCGTTGCAGCGTTGGCGCTGGCTTCCGGCGCAGCGGCTATTACCTATACCTTGCAGGCGCTTGCACAAGGCGGTGGGCATATTGTGTCTCAAAAAACCATTTACGGCGGAAGCTATAACCTGTTGGCGCACACGCTTCCGGGCTTTGGTATTACCGCAAGCTTTGTCAATATTCACGATCTGGACGAGGTTGCAGGAGCGATCCGGGAAAATACAAGAGCAATTTATATTGAAACCCTCGGAAATCCCAACAGCGATATTCCGGATATAGATGCGCTGGCAGCCCTTGCCCATAAGCACGGACTCCCTCTTGTAGTAGATAATACCTTCGGAACGCCGTTCCTCATTCGTCCTATTGAGCACGGCGCGGACATTGTAGTGCATTCTGCAACGAAATTCATCGGCGGACACGGCACAACCCTCGGGGGCATCATTGTCGATTCCGGCAATTTTGATTGGTCTGCATCCGGCAAATATCCTGCTGTTGCCGAGCCGAACCCTTCCTATCACGGCGTTGCATTTACCCAGGCTGCTGGATCTGCTGCGTTTGTGACTTATATCCGCGCAGTGCTTTTGCGGGATACCGGCGCTGCTATTTCTCCCTTTGCAGCGTTTCTGCTTTTGCAGGGAACAGAAAC
The DNA here is from genome assembly GCA_947652805.1 of uncultured Clostridia bacterium. GTDB lineage: Bacteria > Bacillota > Clostridia > Oscillospirales > CAG-272 > Avispirillum. The sequence goes on from CANTEM010000149.1 coordinate 862, forward strand.
CCTGTCCCTCCGTCTGGAGCGCCATGCAGAAAATACCAAAAAAGTAGTTTCCTATCTTGCGGGACATCCTCTGGTAGAGAAAGTGAATCATCCGTCCCTGCCGGAGCATCCGGATCATGGGCTGTATCAGAAGTATTTCCCAAACGGCGGCGCGTCTATTTTTACCTTTGAAATCAAAGGCGGCGCCCAGAAAGCCCATGCATTTATTGATCATCTTGAAATTTTCTCCCTGCTTGCCAATGTGGCGGATGTGAAAAGTCTGGTGATTCATCCTGCCACCACCACCCACAGCCAGCTGACGGCAAAGGAGCTTGCAGAGCAGGAGATCAAACCGAATACCATTCGTCTCTCTATTGGTACGGAACATATAGATGACATTATAGCAGATTTGGAAAAAGGCTTTGCGGCTGTAAAATAAAAATGAATTACAGAGTGGAGGAAAAATCATGGCAAACATTTATACATCTGCGGATCAGTTGATCGGAAGAACGCCCCTTCTGGAACTGACCAATATAGAAAAATCACTTGGGCTGAAGGCGAAAATCCTTGCTAAGCTGGAATATTTTAATCCTGCCGGTTCTGTAAAAGATAGAGTTGCAAAAGCAATGATCGACGACGCAGAGCTAAGCGGGAAGCTGAAAGAGGGTTCCGTTATTATAGAGCCTACAAGCGGAAATACTGGAATCGGCCTTGCCGCAGTTGCGGCGGCAAGGGGTTACCGTATCATTATTGTAATGCCTGAAACCATGTCTGTGGAGCGCAGACAGCTGATACAGGCTTATGGTGCCGAGCTTGTGCTGACGGAAGGCGCAAAAGGAATGAAGGGTGCCATTGCAAAGGCAGAAGAGCTTGCAGCTGAAATTCCGGATAGCTTCATTGCCGGTCAGTTTGTAAATCCTGCCAATCCAAAGGCACACAGAGAAACAACCGGACCGGAAATATATGCAGATACGGATGGCAATGTGGATATTTTTGTTGCCGGCGTTGGAACCGGCGGAACGGTCACAGGCGTTGGCGAGTACCTAAAAGCACAGAAGCCGGATATTAAAATTGTTGCTGTGGAACCTGCTTCCTCCGCGGTTTTATCTACCGGTGTGGCAGGCGCTCATAAAATCCAGGGAATTGGTGCTGGATTTGTTCCCCAGGTGCTGAATACGGAAATCTACGATGAGATTATTCCTGTATCCAACGAGGATGCCTTTGCAGCCGGGAAACTGATCGGAAAAAGGGAAGGTGTCCTTGTAGGAATTTCATCCGGCGCTGCCGCTCAGGCTGCAATCAAGCTTGCACAGCGTCCTGAAAATGCGGGGAAAACAATTGTTGTGCTTCTTCCTGATACCGGAGACAGATATTTGTCTACGCCCCTTTTTGCAGAATAATACAGTAAGCACAAGCTCCAGGCTTCGGCGGCAAAATACCGCCGAAGCTTATTGTGCGTAAGGCAGTATCAGCTTTTTATTGCTTATCTGCCGGATTTACGGTATAATAATATATGATTCTCTACCTACAATAACTAAGTAAAGGAATGGTCACTGCAATGAAACTGACCGAAATTTTTAGAAGTAAAAAATTATCTTTATCCTTTGAGGTGTTTCCTCCCAAAACAGATACCGCTTTTGAAAGTGTGAAGCATGCCACGGAGGAGATCGCAAAGCTGCGCCCTGCATTTATGAGCGTTACATATGGCGCTGGCGGCGGGACAAGCCGCTATACATTGGAAATAGCAAAAAATATAAATGAACAGTATCACGTGCCGACTCTGGCGCATCTGACCTGTGTTTCCTCTACCAAAGAAACTGTTATGAAAAAAATCGAGGAAATGAAGGCTGCCGGCATTGAAAACGTGATGGCACTGCGGGGAGATCTGACGCCGGAACTGGAAAAATCGGACCGGAGCAAATGGGCATACCGGCACGCGGTGGATCTGATCCGGAATATTAAAGAAAGCGGCGCGGATTTTTGTATCGGCGGCGCATGTTATCCGGAAATTCATCCGGAAAGCGAAACCCAGGCAGAGGACATCAAATACCTGCGGGAAAAGGTAGACGCAGGGTGTGATTTCCTTACTACACAAATGTTTTTTGATAACAATCTTCTTTACAATTTTCTGTATAAGATCCGGGAAGCGGGCATAACCGTTCCGGT
>CANTEM010000150.1 GCA_947652805.1 uncultured Clostridia bacterium
TCAGCGGCTCCTCTATTGAGTATTGCAGCGTCAGGCACGGTTCCGAATTGTGCTGCGGGCGGGGCTGTAGCTTTGTTGCATTTGCTTCGTTTCCGCCGGTATCTTCGTTGGTCTTGGTCATAGCTATTGCATTATAAAATCTATTTTGCGTATAACGAACCGGAGAAAACGCAGATTCTGGAGCAGCTGGGCAATGTGAAATACACCTTGCAGCGCTCCAAGGGATTGGGTGAAAACGAGCCGGATATGATGTGGCAGACTACCATGAATCCTGCCACACGCCGACTGATCCGGGTGTCGGAGGCGGACGCAAAAGCCACAGAAGAAATTTTTGATACGCTGCTGGGAGACAATCTGCCGGCGCGGAAGGAATTTATCGCACAGTTTGCCGCTATGTATGCGGAAAAAGCAGATATATAAGGAAAAGCCGCCCTATACAGGGCGGCTTAAATTTAGCACAAACAAAAAGGCTCCCATGTGAGCACTGCGTGGCTCCATAGGGAGCTGGCTGCGCGTAGCACAAAATATAAAAAAGACCCCCTTGTGCAAAGGGGGCTCCCGCGTAGCGGGTGAGGGATTGTAATACTATCATTTTGGATTACCTATAAATCGGCAGTTTATGCAAACAATCCCTCCGGCGGCTTCGCCACCACCTCCCTTTACACAAGGGAGGCTTCCAAGGGAGGCTATTCCTTATCCTTCCTTCTGTTCCCGGTTATAGCGGGCAACAGCGGACAGATATCCTTCCATTTCTTCCGACGTTTCAATGATCAGCTTTACATCTTCTGTTTCTCCACCTGTAAATACCAGCATGCATTGCCGAGCGCCGACCATGTTGCACAGATACTTATAGGTTTTTGCCTTTTTATATTGCCGGATAATTCTCCTGCGCTCTTTCCGTTCCAGCGGCAGAATCACACATGTTGTCAGCATACCCAGGGAAAGCACGCATTCTGCTGTAAGCGCCCGCCGTCCCTGTGCCTTTTCAACGACAAAGTCCAGCTGCTTTGGAGGCAGACTCAGGGCGCTGCCGGTTTCCGCATCTTCTGCGTGTCTGCCGGGGCGGATGATGTATCGGATCCGGCAAAACTTATACCGAACCAAAATCACAATCATTGCACAGTAAAAAATAAGGGATAGGATTTGCAGAAAACCCCGTCCTGCGATCTGTTGAAAGCATGCGGACACAAAGCCCACTGTGGCGCAGAGAAAAAGCGCCAGCACGGTGGCTTCGGGTGCGCGGTTTGTTTGTTTTGGCTGATGGATCATTCCAAACTCTCTCCTGTTACAGCTTTTTCGGGAACGGAAAAACCGCCGCAGCGACCGTAGCGCTCAGGCGGTTTACCATGTACTTATGCTTCTTCTTTTGCAACAACCTGCTTGCCGTTGTAATAACCGCATGCACTGCAAACTCTGTGCGTCAGGTTATATTCACCGCAGTTGGAGCACTTTACCATGCCGGGCATGGACAGCTTCCACACGTTGGAGCGTCTTTTGTCTCTGCGTGCTTTTGAAACTTTTCTCTTCGGTACTGCCATTAGAATCCCCCCCTTATATCATTACAAAGGATTATTTACAATCCATTATACTACTATTTATCCATTTTATCAAGTAGTTTTTGAAATATTTCCATTCTTGGATCTATTTCTTTTTTTTCACCGCAGGTACAGCCGCTGCCGATCTTTTTGCCGCAGGTATCGCAAAGTCCAGGACAATCGTCACAGCAAAGGTGATAGACGGGCAGTTCCAGGGTAACCGCCTCCAAAACCTCCCGGTCAAAGTCAATGCTGCCTTCCTTGACCCAAATGATATCGTCCTCATCTATGTTTTCAATTGCTGCCGAACCGGTTGTGACAATCCGTTCCAGCGGGAAGGACACCGTACCCTCCAGCGGATCCAGACATCGGTCGCACACGGTTGCATAGTCGGCGTGAACAGTGGCACGCAGTGCCATATAGCCGTCGTTGTCGATTACATTGCCGACAACATGAATGGGTGCGCGCAAGGTGATATCGTCGGGAAGCTGCGGTGCATCTTCCACATCCTCCATGGTAAGGAAAAAGTCAAAGTGCAGGGATGGAATGCGCTTATTCATCAGCTGCGTTAAATCCAGTCTCATGAAAACCTGACCTTTCTATCCGGCGGACGCCAAATTTGCGACATATTCCTACGAGAATATATTATATCCTTTTCTGTTCTTTTTGTCAAGGAAAAGGGGAATTATCATTTGTTTTCACAAATTTCATTGCAATCAGGGGCATGATATGTTAAAATCATAAAAAGATTTCGTCTGAAGAGGGATTTATAATTCATAGGGGCATGGTAGTGATATGAAAGTTGGAAAAATTATAGGCAGAATTTTTGCTGTATTATTTGCCGTTGTATTGATTTTTTTGCTGGGCAGGATTTTCATGATGGATGATCAAGGCAGTCTAACGGAAATTGTGCCTACAGAGGCCGCAAAAGAAGCATATGCATCCCGCGGGAAGGACGCGTTCGTAACACATAAATTGCCAAGATCCATTTCGGTTGACGGATATTTCAGCGCCCATTCCTTGGTTTATAATGAGGATGGCAGGGAATTGCAGATTACCGGACGGTACAATGAAAGCGTTTACGGATATTTAGGCGTGGAGAATGGAGACGATTTTTACTGGGAGCTGCGGGACGCGGAAGGGAATACAGTTTCAGTAGGCGAAGTAGTGGAAGAAGAACAGAAATATTTTTACCGGCATTTTCGGCTTGTTTTTTCCAATGTCACCGTTACAAAAGAGAAACCGTTGTATTTATTCCTTTGCTGTGATGCAGTAGAATATCCTACAGCAGATACGGTGGGGCTTCACGTACATGTTGAAGGTCAGGAATGGAAAACGTATAAATTGGATAAGCAGGAACGCAGTGCACTGTCGTGATTGTTATATAATCTTAGAAAGCCTTTCCATGGCGATAAGGTCTCATCAATCCAAGCCTCCCTTGTGCTGGAGCTGCGTAGCAGATCCTTGG
>CANTEM010000151.1 GCA_947652805.1 uncultured Clostridia bacterium
ACAATGCGGTTCCCGATACCGGAGATATCCCGCTGGTAGCAGATATGTCCTCCTGCATCATTTCCGAGCCGGTTGACGTTTCCAAATTCGGTGTGATTTACGCAGGCGCACAGAAAAACATGGCTCCCGCCGGCGTTACGGTCGTTATCGTGCGGGAAGACCTTCTCGGAAACGCCCGTCCCGAAACACCTTCCATGCTGGATTGGAAGCTCATGGCTGATAATGATTCTATGTACAACACACCTCCCTGCTACTCCATCTACATGCTGAAGCTGGTTTGCGAATGGGTGCAGTCCATCGGCGGTCTGGAAGCTATGAAACAGCGCAATCAGGAAAAAGCTGCGCTCCTGTATAATTACCTTGACAGCCAGGATTATTATATCGCTCCTGTTGATCCTGCATTCCGTTCCATGATGAACGTCACCTTCGTTACCGGCGACGCGGATCTGGACAAAAAATTTGCTGCTGAAGCCGGCGCGGCAGGACTGAAAAACCTGAAGGGACACCGCTCCGTAGGCGGTATGCGCGCTTCCATCTACAACGCAATGCCTATGGAAGGCGTAGAAACTCTGGTTGCGTTCATGAAAAAATTTGCTGCCGAAAATCCCAAGCAGTAAAATACTCTCTATATTATAATAAGGAAAATATAATAACATGAAGAACATTAAGCTTTTGAATAAAATCGCCGCATGCGGCACAAATGAATTTGATTCTGCCGCTTACACTGTAGGCGAGGATGTTGCCGCACCGGAGGCTATCATGGTCCGCAGTGCCGCCATGCATGATATGGAATTTGGCAGCGAGCTGGAAGCAATCGCAAGAGCAGGCGCAGGCGTCAACAACATTCCTGTAGATGCATGTGCAGATAAAGGAATTGTTGTGTTCAACACACCCGGAGCAAACGCAAACGGTGTAAAGGAACTGGCAATCGCATCCCTGCTGCTGGCTTCCAGAAATATCGTTGACGGTATCAACTGGGCGGGCACACTGGAGACAGATGTAGCAAAGTCTGTTGAAAAAGGCAAGAGCAAATTTGCCGGCTGTGAAATCAAAGGGAAAACCCTGGGCGTAATCGGTCTCGGCGCAATCGGCGGTCTTGTGGCAAACGCCGCAAAAGGAATGGGAATGAACGTAATCGGCTGCGACCCCTTCATGACTGTGAACGCCGCATGGAAAATCAGTCGCGGTGTAAAAAATGTGGCTACCTACGAGGACATTTACAAAACTGCTGATTATATCACCTTGCATGTACCCGCTACTCCCCAAACAAAGAACATGATCTGTGCCGAAACGCTGGCAATGATGAAGGACGGCGTAAAAATCATCAATCTGTCCCGTGCTGATCTGGTATGTGCAGACGATATTAAAGCAGCGATCGCAAGCGGTAAGGTTGCAAAATATGTTACCGACTTCCCCACAGAAGCCATGATCAACCAGCCCGGTATCATCACAATCCCCCACCTGGGCGCATCTACCGAAGAATCTGAGGACAACTGCGCTGTTATGGCAGCACACGAGCTGATCGACTATCTGGAAAACGGAAATATCACTAACAGCGTGAACTATCCGGCGATCTCCATGCCCCGTTCCGGATTGGCACGTCTGGTTGTGCTCCACAAGAATCAGCCGGAAATGCTTTCCAGCATCACGGCGGTGCTTGCTTCCGACGGTGTAAATATTGATAACATGACCAGCCGTTCTAAAGGCGACTATGCCTGTGCATTGCTGGACTGCGTTGGAACGGTCACACCTGCCCACGCTGCTGATATTGCTGCAATTGACGGCGTTATCCGCGTACTGATTAAGTAAGATATATTTATCTGATAAAGTAAGAATATAGGGAACTTTTTTCTAAAAGTTCCCTATATTCTTTTGCAAAGCTAAAGAAAGGCGTATATATTTTATGCAAATCCTTTTTGAAGACGCGCATCTGATTCTTGCTGTAAAAGCACCCGGCACTCCTTCCCAAAACGATCCCAGCGGACAAACCAGTATGATAGATCTTCTTTCCGATTACTGCTCCGCACCTGTGTTTTGTGTGCATCGACTGGATACCGCTGTTGGCGGCGTAATGGTATATGCCAAAACCAGACAAGCCGCAGGCGCACTGTCCACACTGTTTCAAAAAGGTGCGGTAACAAAAAAATACTGTGCCGTTGTACACGGCACAGCAGCAGGCGGCGTCATGGAGGATCTTTTATATCATGACAAAAGGATCAATAAATCTTTCGTAGTAAATGCCCCCAGAAAAGGCGTAAAAAAAGCAGTGCTGGAATATGAAACAGTTGTAGGAGACAGTTCCCTGTCTGTCGTGGATATCTCCCTTGGCACCGGGCGCGCCCACCAAATCCGCGTCCAGTTTTCTTCCAGAAAAATGCCCCTTTGGGGCGATCGAAAATATGGATCAACAGAACGCTGTTCCATAGCTCTGTGGTGCCGTTATCTTGCCTTTGTCCATCCTTTTACGGGAGAACCTGTTGCAGGTGTATGTGCACCGCCCCAGACGGAGCCATGGACGAGATTCACACTGTAAAACCATTTATATATCTCTACTATATAAAAAGAGATGCTTTATCAAATGATGAAGTGCCGTAACAAAGGTTTTGAAAACAAGTGGTAATTTAAACGGCTACTCCTGAATCCATATCCATGGCCATATTATCAGAGATTGAATGAGTAAAATCGCCATCCTCATAATCGAAAAAATGTTTACCCATATAGCATCTCATTTATAATACTAAAAATCATACTTGTTTATCTCTAAAACTCTGAAAGTTGCATTCTTGCATTGGTCTATTTTATCTTGATCCACATATTCAAAAGCTGTCAAATATATTTCCTGTCCAGCACCTAATCGATCGGCATAAATCATATCTGTTTCAATTCTTGCACCATTTGCATCTATCGCTTCAATTGTTATGTAATAAGTACATTGTTTTTCAGCTTTGTTCTTTACTGTAATATCAAGCGATGTTTCGGAGTAATACCCATTATTGGACA
>CANTEM010000152.1 GCA_947652805.1 uncultured Clostridia bacterium
ATGGATCCATTAGAAGGAAAGGATGGCATTTATTTCCGGGTAGCCCATGAGGAGTTTGTCAATTTAAAGGCAGATATGACTTGTGCCCAGGCGTTTGATTCTATCCGGAAAACAGGGCTGGAAAAGGAAACAGTATACACCTGTTATGTGACGGACGGAAAGCGCATTTTGATCGGTGTTGTAACAGTCAAGGATATGATCATGGCGGGAAACGACGCCCGGATCGGCGATATCATGGAGAAAAATCCTGTATACGTATATACCGATGACGATAAAGAAGACGTGATGAAGGCGATCACCAAATATGACTTTCTCGCTATGCCTGTTACAGACAGGGAAGGACGGCTGATCGGCATTGTAACAATCGACGATGCGGTTGACGTTTTGCAGGAAGAGGATACAGAGGATATGGAAATCATGGCGGCGATTACTCCGTCCGATAAACCATATTTCCGAGTCGGGGTACTGGAAACCTGGAAAAACAGAATTCCATGGCTGATGCTGCTTATGGTTTCTGCTACATTTACCAGTAAGGTGCTCACACATTTTGAAAATGCACTGAATGCACTGCCCATTTTGATGGCGTTTGTACCGCAGCTTATGGATACCGGCGGAAACGCAGGCTCGCAGGCTTCTGTTACAGTAATACGTGGGCTGTCTTTGGGTGATATTCGCCTGCGGGACACACTCCGGGTATTATGGAAGGAATTGCGGGTTTCTCTTTTATGTGCAGTCACTCTTGGAATTGTGAATTTCATAAAGATGTATTTGTTCAATGATGTGAGCAGGGAGCGGTTTGGACTGGGACAGTCGCTTTTGATCAGTCTCGTAGTATGCGCTACAATTGCATGCACTGTGGTGATCGCAAAAATCGTTGGCAGTATGCTTCCCATTCTGGCAAAACGGTTGGGACTGGATCCGGCGGTTATGGCAAGCCCCTTTATAACAACCATTGTGGATATTTTCAGTTTGTTGATATATTTCGGAATTGCAGCCGCCGCACTGCATTCCGTGGGAGTCGTTTTATAAATTGCAGGGAAAGGCAAGGACGGAAAAATGTTTGATTATGTCAGAGTGGCAGCAGCGGTGCCAAAGGTAAAAATCGGAGATGTCAGGGCAAATGTCCAGGAAATTCTCAAGCAAACAGATGAAGCACTGGCTGCGGGCGCGCAGATTATCGTGTTTCCAGAGTTATCTGTCACCGGATATACTTGTGCCGATCTATTTTTTCAGAAAGCACTGCAAAGCAGCGCCATGCAGGCGCTGGATCAATTGGCAGAGCGCACTCTTGGAGAAGATTTTATATTGATCGTGGGCGTTCCTGTGCCTGTTGCAGGACAGCTGTACAATTGCGCTGTAGTGATCTCGAATGGTAAAATTGCGGGCATTACTGTAAAAACATTTCTTTCTAATTATCAGGAATTTTATGAAAAGCGTTGGTTTTCTCCTGCTTCCGATCTGAAAATGGACTTTGTGTGTGCATGGAATATCGGGCTTGCGTCCGAAAAGAATTATACCATTCCTGTAGGCGCAGATCTGATTTACCGCATGGCGTGCGGCACAACCTTTGGTATAGAAATCTGTGAGGATTTGTGGGCGCCGCTCCCGCCCAGTACCTTCCATGCCCTTGGCGGCGCACAGATTTTGTTTAACCTCTCCGCAAGCAATGAAATCATTCAGAAGCGGGAATACAGGAGGGAGCTTGTGCGCAGTCAAAGTGCACGATTGCTCGGCAGTTATGTGTTCGTTTCTGCCGGATCCGGTGAATCTACGACTGATTTGATTTTTTCCGGGGATACGATCATCTGCGAAAACGGAAAGATTCTTTCCGAAACAGATGAGATTATAGCTCCTGCGCACGTGCTTACAGCGGATGTGGATGTAGGTAGACTAAACAGCGACCGGATGCGGCAGAAAACCTTTGGGGATGCATGTGCATTGTATGGCGGCGCGGCTCCCTGCCGCACTGTATATTTGTCCCAGCGCGCAGACAGCGATGGCGCTCTCTATCCCATCAGCGCTCATCCCTTTGTTCCTGCCAGCACGGCAGACCGTACCCGCCGCTGCCGAAGCATTTTTGAAATGCAGGTGGCAGGACTGGAAAAACGGTTGGAAACGGTGGGTGCGCGTCCTGTAATCGGCGTATCCGGCGGACTGGATTCCACATTGGCGCTTCTGGTGACCTGTGAAGCTGTAAAGCGGATGGGGAAGGCTCCAACGGAAGTGCATGCAATCACTATGCCTTGTTTTGGCACAACCAGCCGTACACATGACAATGCCTGGCGTCTTATGAAGCAGCTTGGTGTAACCGCTTTGGAAATCCCGATCCGAGAAGCATGTGTACAGCATTGTAAGGATATTGGGCATCCGATCGACCAGCTGGATGTAACCTTTGAAAACATACAGGCGCGGGAGCGAACGCAGGTTCTGATGGATTATGCCTGCAAAATCGGCGGACTTGTAGTGGGTACGGGAGATCTCAGCGAACTGGCTCTTGGCTGGTGTACCTATAATGCGGATCATATGAGTATGTACGGTGTAAACGCAGGGGTTCCGAAAACTCTTATGCGGTGGATGATTGATTCAATGGCAGACGACAACATTTTTGACGGCTGCTCGGAAATCCTTCTGGATATTCTGGATACGCCTATTAGCCCGGAACTGCTTCCTCCCGATGAAAACGGGGAGATAGCCCAGCAGACAGAGGATATTGTGGGACCATACGAATTGCATGATTTCTTTTTGTTCTATGCAATCCGGTATGGATTTGAGCCGAAAAAAATTTACTGTCTGGCTAAGAAGGCATTTGTGTCCCAATATGATGACAAAACGATTCAAAAATGGCTCAAAACCTTTTACAGAAGATTTTTTACACAGCAATATAAAAGAAGCTGTCTGCCGGATGGCGTGAAAATCGGCAGTATCTGTCTTTCTCCTCGCGG
>CANTEM010000153.1 GCA_947652805.1 uncultured Clostridia bacterium
TGAACACCTCCGGGTTCAGCGGCTCCCCTGCCGTTGTACAGTGATGAATGGAAGTAAAATCTCCCTTGGACAAGTCTTCCTTGATCAGGAATCGGTATATAGTAGGCGGTGCGCAGAAGGTTGTGGGGCGCACCTCTCCAATCACACGCATAAGAAAATCGGGGTGGAACCGTCCGGTATCAAATGCAACGACTGCACTGCCGGCAATCCACTGACCGAATATTTTTCCCCAGCCAAACTTTGCCCAGCCGGAATCTGCCATTGTAAAGTGAATACCGTCATCCTCAACATGCTGCCAATATTTTGCGTTGGTTATATGACCCAGCGGATATGTAAAATTGTGGGCAATCATTTTGGGCATTCCTGTTGTACCGGAAGAAAAGTAAATCAACATAGTATCATCGGCACTGGGTGCATCCTTCCCCACCGGACGTACAAACTCCGCAGAAGCTCTGTGCATTTGTGCCCGGAAATCCAGAAATTCATCTCCGAACCGCGCAGTAACATCATCGCCAACCAAAGCGATCGTCTGCACACCCGGGCAGTCCGTTCTGCTGGCGCGCATGTGTTTAATGACTTCCTCGTCCTCCGCCATACAAACCATTTTTACGCCTGCGCATTCGCAGCGGTATACGATATCCTTGGGGGTGAGCTGATAAGTGGCAGGGATAACGATTGCGCCCAACTTTGCAAGCGCTATAATAATCAGCCATGCCTCGGGACGTTCCTTCATCATCATCATTACCGCGTCACCTCTGCCGATCCCACAGGAGGCAAACACATTGGCGCACTGGTCGGAAAGACGCTTCATGTCCGCGAACGTGAAACGTGTTACCGTATCGCTTTCATCTACATGGATCAGCGCCTGCTTTTCAGGACACAGACGGGCATACTCATCTACTACATCATAACCGAAATTAAAATTTTCCGGAACATTTACTTTATAATTTTTCTTAAAATCCTCGTAGGAATTAAATTCTATGCGGGGCAAAAACTTGGACAAAAGATTCATTAAAGGTACCTCTCATAATATCTAAACAAAAATCGAACCAAAAGCTATATTCTAAAATATTATTCGTTAATAACAGTCAGAAATTCCGCTGGCTCGCCCACACAGTGCTGACCGTGGGGAAGCGCCGGATTGAAATAGATACTGTCGCCGGCGTGAAGCAGATGCTCACGCTGACCGATTGTGACAATGACAGAACCCTTCAGCACAAAGTTGAATTCCTGCCCTTCATGGGTTACAAGCTCCGGCTTCTCATCAGAAGGCTGGAGAGATACGATCATCGGCTCCATGTCCCTGCCGATAAAGTTATATGCAAGGGAGGTAAACTGATATCCAGCGAACCGTTCCACACTGACGCCGCGTCCTCCCCGGACAATCGTATAATCTGCCATACGTGGATTGTCGCCGCACAGAAGCACAGTAGGATCCACGCCGAATTCGCCGGCAATCAGATACAGCTTGCCTACTGGAATATCGTCCTCTGCATTTTCATATGCCAGATACTGTGTCTCGCTGACTCCGATATTTTCGGCGATGACCTGCACAGGGATATCCAAAATCTCGCGCAGTTCCCGCACGCGCGCCGCGATCATTTTTAATTCGTCAAACATCATATTCCTTCCTTTCCAAGACATTCGTGCATTGATTGAATGCAGCATTCAAATAAATTGCTCTAAATAACTGCTTCTGCATATTATACCATATAAACTTTTAAATGACAATTCTTTTTTTACATCAATATTTATAATTTATATAGCCCCGCGCCGGAATTTTTATTTATGATTTTACATACCCTACTATTGCTTTTTTCTCCTGTATGCCGTATAATGGAAAAGATTTTAATGCATACACAGAAAGAGTACGCTTATGAAAACTGAACTACAGATTTTTTTGGATCGTTTCCCCTATCCGCAGGAAGCCAAAGCAACGCTTTTGCAGGGGCTGGATCAAATTCTTTCAAATGCAGATGCTGCGCGGCTGCTCCTCTCCCCCATAGAAGCGTATAAAAGCGGTGCGCCTGTAAACTTTGCAGAAGCCATAAAGGAAGCTGCCGCAGCCGGAAAAGCAACAGATGTTCACGAATATACCGCCCAGTTTCTTCTGTATGCCTGCCTGGGCGAATCCCTGCGCCTGCGTTATATGGGAAAAGGAATAGACGAATCTATCTGGTATGATTCCATGATGGATCTGATCTACAAGCTGAACGAATGTCATGCAGTGCACGGCATCTGGGGCACTTTTGTGGCGTTCTGGTTTGACCGGTTCTTTGAAATGACGCGGTTTGCCCTGGGGCGGCTGCAATTTGAAGAAACCACCTATTATCTGTCCGATTCCTACAGCGGACACGGTATTACCATGAAGCGGGATGAAAAAAAAGTGCTGAATCTACACATTCCCTCCGGCAGTCCTTTAAGCTATGATGCTGTAGTAGATTCCTACAAACGTGCCTATCATTTTTATAATGATTTCACAATCAACGGACTGCTTCCTATCATTTGCGGATCCTGGCTGCTGTATGACAGAATGCAGGAGTTTCTGCCCGATGACTCCAATATCATTCGTTTCCAGAAGGATTTTGAAATTGTAAATCGAATAGAATCTGCCGGCTTCGATGAGTGCTGGCGCATATATAATATAAGTTATCCCGGTGACCCCTCCCTGCTGCCCAGAGACACCGCTTTGCAGCGCAGATATGCAGACTGGCTCGCAGCCGGCGGTGTGTCAGGCGCAGGATACGGAATTTTATGGTTTGACGGCGAAAAAGTTGTAAAATAAATACATAGGAGTAAAAATTATGAGAGCAATTATTTCCGTGGTGGGAAAGGACACCTTTGGTATTTTAGCAAAGGTAAGTTCTGTTTGTTTTGAAAACCGCGCCAACGTGGTGGATGTAAACCAGTCCATTCTGCAAGACATGTTTGTCATG
>CANTEM010000154.1 GCA_947652805.1 uncultured Clostridia bacterium
AAATATTTAAAAGCCCGTTGACAAAAAAATCTTCAGATGCTATAATAACTAAAAAGCGTGGATGGGGAATACTGTTCCAATGCATACGGCTTTAGAGAGGCACTGGCTGGTGGAAAGTGTTGCGTATGCGGAATCTCTCGCCCCTGAGCTGTCGGCTGAACACTTCAGTAGGCTGGACCGGATCCCTCCGTTATCATAGGGAAGGGCATGTAGTGCCTGATGAGTGGGCGCATGATTTGCGTCAATAAGAGTGGTACCGCGGAAGCTTTGCTTTCGTCTCTTGCTTTAGCGCAGAGACGAGGGCTTTTTTTGTGGAATTTTGTAAATCCCCGCAGATCGTCTCTGTTCAATACTTTTGAAAACTATTGAAGAGAAAGGTAGAAAAATCAATGAAACTTGCATTTTCCACATTGGGTTGTCCGAATTACAGATGGTCGGACATTTATGCTATGGCTAAAGACGTCGGATTTGGCGGCATTGAACTCAGAGGTCTTGGCGACGATATTTTTTCTGTGCATGCTGAACCTTTCAGCAAGGAGAATATCGGAAAAACAAAGGAAAAACTGAAAAAACTCCATTTGGAAATTCCGTGTCTGTCCTCCGGCTGTGCGCTTCGGTTCAAGGAGCAAATGGAAGAGAACATTCAGGAAATCGGTGAATATATTCGCTTGGCGCAGCAGCTTGAAACGCCTTATATTCGGATTTTAGGCGACCGCACCGCAGAGATCACTACAGATTTTGATGATGCAGATGTAATAGAGACTTTGAAGATCCTGGCTCCCCAGGCGGAGGCGGCTGGCGTAATGCTTCTTGTTGAGACAAACGGAGTGTATTCTAATACACAGCGTTTGTGTGAGGTGCTCAATGCTGTGGAAAGCGATGCAGTTGGTGCTTTGTGGGATATGCACCATCCTTATCGGTTTGCAGGTGAAAACCCCCAGACAACGGTTCAGAATCTTGGCGCATATATTAAATATACCCATATCAAGGATTCTGTAATGAACGGGGATACAGTCGAATACCGGATGCTGGGCGAAGGAGATTTGCCGATCGCAGATTTTATTGCCGCACTGCGTTCTATCAATTATGAAGGATATATTTCTCTGGAGTGGTTGAAGCGGTATATGCCGGACTTGGAATCCTCCGGAATCGTGTTCCCTCATTTTGTAAACTATATGCGGGAGTACATCGGTTCCTCCGATATGGCAGGCAGATTGCAGACAAATGCCAGAGGAGACGGCAAATATGTGTGGCCAAAGGAAAGACTGATTGATCTGACTTTCCCCCAGGTGCTTGACCGGATGTGCGATGAATTCCCGGATCAGTATGCATTCCGGTACACTACCTGCGACTATACAAGAACTTATGTACAGTTCCGTGAGGATGTGGATCATTTTGCCCGCGCTCTCATTGGAATGGGCGTGAAGCAGGGGGATCATGTGGCGATATGGGCTACCAATGTGCCCGCATGGTACATCACCTTCTGGGCGACTGTGAAAATCGGCGCTGTGCTTGTTACAGTAAATACAGCCTATAAAATTCATGAGCTGGAATATTTGCTCCGGCAGTCGGATACCCATACGTTGGTTATGGTAGACAGCTACAAAGATTCCGACTACGTGAAAATCATCAATGAATTGTGTCCGGAATTGCAGACTGCAAAGAAGGGAATGCCTCTGCGTATCAAGAAGCTGCCGTTCTTGCGCAATATCATTACCTGTGAATCCGATCAGCCCGGCTGCTGGAACTGGGAAGAAGCGCTGGCTGCCGGTGAATCAGTTCCTGCCAGTGAGGTACAGCGCCGTGCATCTATGATCAGCAAGCATGACGTATGCAACATGCAGTATACTTCTGGTACTACCGGATTCCCGAAGGGCGTTATGCTGACCCATTACAACGTAGTCAACAACGGTAAGGCGATTGGCGACTGTATGGATTTGTCTACGGCAGATCGGATGATGATTCAGGTACCTATGTTCCACTGCTTCGGCATGGTGCTCGCTATGACAGCATCTATGACCCATGGCGTTACAATGAGTCCGATTCCTGCATTTTCACCCAGCAAGGGTCTTGCATGTATTACCAAAGAAAAAATCACCTGCTTCCATGGAGTTCCTACGATGTTTATTGCAATGCTTGGACATCCGGACTTCCCGAAGACAGACTTCAGCAGCATGCGTACCGGTATTATGGCGGGAAGCCCCTGCCCCATTAAGGTTATGGAGCAGGTTATCAAGGAAATGCATATGAGCGAAATCTGCATTACCTACGGACAGACGGAGGCTTCGCCTGCAACAACCATGTCAAAGATCACCGATTCCATTGAGACGAGAGTGAATACAGTAGGAAGCCCGATTTTCGGTGTAGAGTGCAAAATTGTAGATCCGGAGACCGGTGAGGAATTGCCGGACAATGTGGACGGCGAGTTTGTAGCACGGGGCTATAATATCATGAAAGGATATTATAAAATGCCGGAGGCGACTGCGGCGGCGATTGATGCGGACGGGTGGCTCCATTCCGGTGATATGCTGCGCCGTTTGCCGGACGGAAACTATAAGGTAACAGGCAGACTCAAGGATATGATCATCCGCGGCGGCGAGAATATTTATCCGAAGGAAATTGAAGACTTTATCTATACCCATCCTAAGGTGAACGATGTACAGGTCATCGGTGTGCCTGATAAGGATTATGGAGAAGAGATTATGGCTTGCGTTATTCTCAAGGAAGGGGAAACTTCTACAGAGGAAGAGATCAAAACCTATGTGCGGGATCATATGGCAAAGCATAAAACGCCCCGTTATGTAGCATTTGTGGATTCGTTCCCGATGAATGCGGCAGGCAAAATTTTGAAATATAAAATGCGGGAAGACGCAGTAAAGATGCTGAATCTTACCGATGCAAGCAAAA
>CANTEM010000155.1 GCA_947652805.1 uncultured Clostridia bacterium
TGTCTAAAAACTACAAACCAAATTACAAAAACACACATTCTCTCGGTAAATCAGCGTTTTTGGCGGAAACAATATCCATAGTAAACTTATAATCCAGCCGGAGGGGACCGTATGCCAGCTTGGAACGGCGCAGGCCTTCCAGTCCCATATCCTCCTCACGGTTTACATATACTGCCGGAGCACAGATGCTCCGCAGAAAATCCCGGGACAGCACCTGAAAGGCGCCATCCTTTTCTTTTTCCGCCTTTTCCACATGTACATAAACCGTGTCCCCGTACACCTCGCCAATCGTAAATCCGCAAATTCCTCCTACTGTACGCAGCAAAATACCCTGCATATTATATAGATTCCAAAACCGCAAAACTTCACAAGCTGCCGCAAACTCCGCATCGTCCACGCCGGAGGTTTGAGGATTTTTCAAAGCATAGCTGCGATAATATTGCAATACTTCCTTTGCATTCCCTTCAGAAATCTCTTCACACGTATAGTCCGGATTTTCTCGTATAAACCGATTGATCAGATTTTTCTGCCTATGATGCTTGCGCCCGCTGGGATTTTCAAACTCCTTTTTCAGATAAATATAATCCGCCCAGTCACGGTCTGCACACAGGGAGCCTTCCCTTCCAAATATTTTTTCCACAAGTCCAGTCCGGTCCTGCGGAATGACAGACAAAGTCCCATATCCAATTTTGCCAATATGATCCCGCAGCAGCTCCAATGCATTCGTTTCATTTCCACCTAAAGGATACAGATAACTGCGGGAAGTTCCCTGTTCAAATACTGCACTTAAAAAAAGATTTTCTCCATATATCGCATATTCCATATCGTATGCAGTACACCACATTTTTACTGTTCCTGGCGCATAATCACAAATTCGATGTTCGCCTGATAATATATTTTTCTTCTGTGCCTCATAAAAAGCATCCAGTTTTTTAAAATCCGTTTTTGTAACTTTCAGAAATTCCAACATAAAAACCTCTATTTTTACATAAATTACGCCGCCGACTTCATCCGTCATTCCCCACGGTTTAGGCGCAAAAACAAAGCTTGGTAATTATTACCAATTTAATTCCGCCAATTTTGTTAAAATTTTTACATGGTAAATACTTGCAATAATTACCAAATTGTGGTAAAATTCAATTACCATAAATTACCACATACGGAGAAAAAAACCATGGACAAGATAAAAGTATTAGTAGCAGACGAAAACAACGACAGCAGAAGAATGTGCAAAGAAGCGCTGATGCGTGCAGGCATCCGTTTCATTGATGAAGTCACCAATGGAGAAGAAGCGCTGACCTACATAAACCGCAATCATCCCGACGTGGTCATCGCAGACGTATGGCTTTCCCGGCTGGATGGGATCGGTCTGATCCGGCAAGCGATGACCCTAACCTACGGACAGGACAGAGCGCCGGCGTTTATTATTGCCTCTCTTGTCACCAACCAGAATATCTTTGTTGAAGCAGCCCGGGCGGGCGCGGCACTTTGTCTGCCTAAGCCACTGGACTACACCAGTCTTTCCGAACATGTGGTTTCCATTTACCGGGGCAGAGCGGACGGCTCCATATCCATAGGAGCAGTCAGTGTGACCCCGCCGGATATTGAAGCCCAGGTAACAAAAATCATTCATCAGATCGGCGTACCTGCTCATATCAAAGGATATCAATATCTGCGGACTGCAATTCTAATGACGATCAGCGACAGCGATATCATCAATTCCGTAACAAAAGTGCTCTACCCCTCCGTTGCGAAGAAATATTCCACCACAACCTCCAGAGTAGAGCGCGCAATCCGCCATGCCATTGAAGTGGCATGGGACAGAGGAGATATCGACACACTGAATGCATATTTCGGTTATACCATTCAAAACAATCGCGGCAAGCCTACAAACAGCGAATTTATCGCTATGATCGCCGACAATCTCCGTCTGAAATATAAAATTCACTGATTTCCTGCAAGCCACAGTTTTTCCCCGTCTGTTGCAAACACGATGGATCCCATTTCGTCCGTGCGCAGTACGGGGATTCCAAGTTCGGCTGTCCGTTCCAGCGTTTCCTTATGGGGATGTCCGTAAGAATTATTGAGTCCGCAGGATGCTATGCTCCACTTCGGACTGACAGCAGCCAAGAAATCGGATGTTGAAGATGTATGGGAACCGTGATGCCCAAGCTTCAATATATCCGCACGTAATTCCTCCTGCTGATACGTTTCCAGCATCAGTTTCTCAGAGCGGCTTTCCGCATCTCCCGGAACGATCATGGAAACGTCTTTATATTCTACGCGGGTTACGACACTGTATTCATTAAAATCACCAAAATCGGCGAGAGGCGCTAAAATTTGCAGTTCGATTCCATCAGCCCCATATGTATTGCCGGGCTGAGCCTGGATCACTCGCACGCCGCTGTCCTCAATTACATCGATCAGGCGGGAAAATGTGACAACATCGTTGGATGCGTCTGTCATGAGTACATTTTTTACATCCAGCGTATTTATGATTTTTACCGCACCGCCGATATGATCTTCATGAGGGTGTGTCAAAATCATATAATCAATAGAATCGGTATAATTCCGGATATACCGTGCGGTTTCCTCTCCGGCGGCTGTGGGACCGGCATCAATGAGCACTGCGGCGGCACGAGTCAGAATGAGCGTACTGTCGCCCTGACCCACATCAATAAAATGAAATTCACAGGCGCCGGACATCTCCTGGGTGTAATCTCTGATCCAGACGTCCCACACAAAAATAGCAGCAACAATAACCAAAACAGCCGTCGCTAAAGGAGCAGCGGCTCTTTTTAATTTTCCGTTACCGAACCTGTGTTTCATGAAAATTTGACCCCTTTCCTATATGCA
>CANTEM010000156.1 GCA_947652805.1 uncultured Clostridia bacterium
TGGCTCTCCCCTGCTTCCCGCTTTTTCCGCCATCCATATACTTGTTTTGGTAGCTGAGGATTTCATCTTCCATAAAAGGCTCTTCGCATTCTGACGCGGCTGCTTCATAAGTGTCGCCTACAACGGAGCAGTTGATTTCCCGCAGCTTTGTAATTGCCGGTTCAACCAAAATTACATCTGCATAGGTAAACGCGGTTTCCAGGGCAGTCTCCAAATTTTCACGGTCAGATGCTTTAGAGATGCCCACACTGGATCCCAGATTTACAGGTTTTACAATCACAGGATAGACTATTTTTTCTTCCACGTGGCGGATCATATCATCAGTTTTTTCGCCCCGCATGAGGCGCACGCAGTTTAGCACCGGGAACCCGCCGTCCCGCAGCATGGTTTTCATGACATATTTATCCATGCCCACGGCAGACGCCAGCACATCGGGGCCCACAAAGGGAACACCTACTGTTTTCAGATACCCTTGCAGTGCGCCGTCCTCCACGTTTGTACCGTGAGTGATCGGAAAAGCAACGTCAATACGGACGGGCTTTGCCCGGCGGGATTCAGCAAGGGGGCGCAGATATACATTGCCATTTTCCGGGACAAAGGTTATCCGTGTACATTCTGCAAGCATTTCGGGAATATTCAGATAGGAGTTCATGGTGCGCAGCACATCGCCGGTATACATTTCACCAGTTTTGGCTATATAAACAGGATGGACGGAGTATTTTTCCCGATTCAAATTCTCCATTGCCTGTAGGGCAGAGATTACTGAGACCTCATGTTCTACGCTGCGTCCGCCGAACAACACTGCCAATTCTATTTTCATACAGCATTCCTCCTCAGTAGTTATCCGGCAAATCGTTTTCCAGAAGGATCACTTTTTTGCGCTCGGTTTCAATGGAATATGCTTTCTGCATTGCGTCTGTGAGGTCTTTGGCTACATAGGACTGCTCCTTCGGATATCCGGCTTTTTCCAGCCCTGCCATAATAGGACCGGCACGCCGCTGTCCAACTGCGATTACAAAATCACACACCTCGGCAGCCTGCATGCCGAATGTTTCGTTTAAAGAGTCTTCCTGGTCGCCTAGTTCGATCATACCGGGAGTTACTAAAATTTTATATTCACCAAACAGCCGCAGGGTTTCCAGGGCGGCTTTGCATCCGCTGGGATTGGAGTTGAACGCATCGTCAATTACAGTTACCGCGCCTTTTTCAAGAAGCTGGAGTCTGTGGGGAACAGGCTGGATTCGCTTGATTCCATGCTGGATCTCTTCTACGGAAACGCCGAGAGAATCCGCCATTGCTACCGCACCGCACAGATTGACAACATTGTGCTCGCCAATCAGAGCAGTTTTGAATTCGTGACAGCTTCCGTCCGGATATGTCACGGAGAAAGCCGTTCCTTTTCTGGATACGGAAATAACCCGGGCGCGGTAGTCTGTATTTTCGCCTGTGCCGTAGCGCACGCATCCGTCAGGCAGACGAGAGGCAATATATTCGTTATCGGTATTTAAAAATACGTTTCCGTTTACGGCGTCTGCCAGTTCGTATTTGGTATTTACGATATTTTCTATGCTTTTAAAGGATTCCAGATGCTGGGGACCAATAGAGGTAATCATGCCAATCTGTGGGGACACGATATCGCAAAGTTCCCGGATTTCCCCCACCTTTTTTGCGCCCATTTCGCAAACGAAAATTTCGTGATAGCCACGCAGGTTTTCACGGATTGTTTTTACTATACCCATGGGGGTGTTGTAGCTTTCCGGCGTCATGAGTACGTTATATTTCTGCCGCAGCAAGGTAGTCAGAAAATACTTCATACTGGTTTTTCCGTAGCTGCCAGTGATGCCAATGATTTGCAGCTCCGGGCAGGTTTTCAGAATCTGCTTTGCATCTTTTATGTAGTGGCGGCGCACGGCGGCTTCTGCCGGGGCATTGATCCCATTGGATAGGAGAAGCAGAAGGGGGGCGATCAAATAGCCAAGGAACAGTACAGTGAAATACCAGCCGTTTGTTTTCAGAATGTATAAAACGATTGCAGCTGCCACGATTAGCAAATGCAGCACCATGTATGTAACAAACAGACGCTTCACCCGCGCTGTAAACACCAGCGGTTTTTTCGCCTTTTTCTTCGGTATGTCGGAGAGCGCAAACATAACGAATGCGCCGGCAAATATAATTTGTATGATATTTCCGACGGTAAATCCGGATCTGGTAATACGTCCCACATAAATTGCCACAGCGGCAAATGCGATCGCATATAGATTCGAGGCAATGCTTCCAAAATTTTTACCGATCCATTTAAGATGCTTTGCTCCGTGATAGGAATTGAGCTGAAAGATATGTGCATGTGTCAGTGCGTTCATAAATACGGCCAGTAAGTAGGTAACTGCACACAAAATAAAGAGATATATTTCCATTCTATAACCATGCCTTCCTTGGAGAGAAAATATAAGAAATGATCCGTTAGTTGAGTTTCAGGTAGGAACGCAGAATATTGGCAAAGACATAAGGTTGATCCAGCCACGCATAATGCCCGGCACCTGCAATTTTGGCAAGCCCGGCGTCTGGAATTTCCCGTTCCATTTGCATACCGTCTGCAAGAGGCGTTGCGTCATCGTTTTCTCCCCATATAAGTAGCGTTTCCGCTTGCATTTTTGGAAGAAACGGTGTCAGATCCTCGTTGACTACCCGGACAAAAACGGAACGCATCACAGGGGAAGCGGCGGCATAGTCGGAGGAACCTGCATTCTTTTGCAGATTTGACAGGGCGGTTGGCCTGGCTGCCGAACGTTTTCAAGAAGATGCCTTACGTATTATGCG
>CANTEM010000157.1 GCA_947652805.1 uncultured Clostridia bacterium
GCCGGCGAGCCTGCATTTGTATGCGTATTGTGATTATAACCGGGTTGCATGTATCGATGCAGCAGGACTGATGCAGGCAGTAGAGCGCGCTTCTATTGTAACAGAGGATAAGCTTGGCGGAAGTAATTCCAAAACGTATATCAAGCTGGAATTTGAGGATGCTACACTGAAAATTTCGTCTTCTTCTGCCGGAGGAAGTATTTACGAGGAGCTGCCGGTGCAATATACAGGCGAAGCACTGGTGATTGCGTTCAACTGCCGGTATCTGCTGGACGCCCTCAAGGCCGCCGGGGAAACAGAGGTTGTGTGTCTGCATATGAATGGATCTCTTATGGGAATGAGTATAGAATCGGGCGGCGCCGCTGCTCCGGATGAAAAACGGACAGTAAACTATACTTTGTTTATTATGCCCCTGCGGATGAACGGAAAATAAAAATAGGCGCAAATCCCGCCTAAAGTCTGTCGAAATATCGGAAAGGATACGTATGTTTTTATATCTGGGCGCAGGTGTTTCTGTAAAAAAATCCGATATTATCGGGATCTTTGATATTGACAACGTCAATACCCAAAAAACAACCAAAGATTTTCTGCGCATCGCAGAAAAAGAACATAAACTCCTCCTTGCAGGAGAAGATTTGCCGAAATCCTTTCTTTTGACAGGAAGGCCCCATACTGGGCAAATAGGCCAAAGAGAAGAAGATCGGGTCATATTATGTAAGCTGTCTGCACGCAGCCTGTGCGGACGCGCCGAACAGCAGGAAAATTACGAAAAATAAAGCATGCGCACCGCATGGCTGTAACGAATGAAAGAAGGATAAAGGAATATGCCGGAAAACAAGACGAATGTGGCGTATGACGCAGACCAGATCCAGGTGCTGGAAGGATTGGAAGCCGTCCGGAAGCGGCCCGGTATGTATATTGGAACCACATCCCTCCAGGGACTGCATCATCTGGTGTACGAAATTTCAGACAACTCCATAGACGAGGCAATGGCAGGGTATTGTAGCCATATTGAAGTGACCATTATGGAGGACGGCTCTATCGCCGTGCAGGATGACGGCCGCGGTGTGCCTAGCCAGATTCATCAGAAAATGGGAATTTCTACACTGGAAGTTGTATTTACCGTGCTCCACGCAGGCGGAAAGTTCGGCGGAGACGGATATAAAATTTCCGGCGGTCTCCATGGTGTGGGCGCGTCTGTTGTAAACGCCCTGTCCGAATGGATGGAGGTAGACAACTGCTACGAGGGCAAACGGTATACCATGCGGTTTGAAAAGGGAATCACCGTGCGCGCCATCCAGTGCGAGGGCGACTGCGGAGAAAAACACGGACTGTACGTTCGGTTTAAACCGGACGGAACCATATTTGAAGATACCACCTTTGACTATGATATCCTGCTCAACAGAATGCGGGAGCAGGCGTTTTTAAACGCCGGCATCAAGATTACCTTGAAGGATCTCCGTCCCGGACAGGAGGACGAAGAAGGAAATCCGAAATGCGCAGTCCTTCAGTATGAGGGCGGTATCTGCTCTTTTGTGGAATATCTCAATGCAAACAAGCATGCAGAGCTGTTACATAAAGATGTGGTATACATGAAGGCGAAAAAGGACGATGTAACCGCAGAGGTAGCCCTGCAATATAACGACAGCTTCAACGATACCATTATCACCTTTGCCAATAATATGGCAACCATAGACGGGGGAACCCATGAAGCCGGCTTTAAAGCCGGCCTCACAAAGGTAATCAATGACTATGCGAAAAAGTGCGGGGCACTCAAGGACGGCGATAAAAAGCTTTCCGGAGACGATGTGCGGGAAGGACTGTGCGCCGTTGTATCTGTAAAGCTGCCGGATGCGCAGTTTGAAAGCCAGACAAAATCCAAGCTGGGAAATTCCGAGCTGCGGGGTATTGTGGACAGCATTGTAACCCAAAAGCTCACCGAATATTTTGAAGAAAATCCCGCGGCAGGCAAACTGATCGTCGAAAAATGTATGGCTGCCAATCGGGCAAGGGAAGCGGCGCGGAAAGCCCGGGAGCTAACCCGGCGGAAAAACGTGCTGGAAGGAACCACCCTCCCTGGTAAATTGGCAGACTGTCAGGATCGCCGGGTAGAATTTACAGAGGTATATCTGGTAGAGGGAGATTCCGCAGGCGGAAGTGCCAAAAGCGGACGGGACAGCCGGTTCCAGGCAATCCTGCCTCTCCGGGGTAAGGTGCTGAACGTGGAAAAATCCCGGCTGGATAAAATTTATTCCAATCCGTCCCTGATTCCAATTATCCAGGCGCTGGGCTGTGGGATCGGAGAAGATTTCGATATCAGCAAGTTGCGGTATGGCAAAATCATCATCATGGCGGATGCGGATGTAGACGGGTCCCATATCCAGGTGTTGCTGCTTACCTTCTTCTATCGGCATATGCGTCCCCTCATTGAAAACGGACACGTGTTCCTTGCACAGCCTCCTCTTTATAAAGTATATAAGGGAAGAGGACAGGAGCGGTATGCATTCTCCGATGAGGAAAGGGATCAGATCATTACGGAATTCGGCGGAAATGCAGAGGCAGAACGGTATAAAGGTCTTGGAGAAATGGACGCACACCAGCTTTGGGAAACCACTATGGATCCGGAAACACGTACCATTCTGCGGGTGGATATCCACGATGCAATGGCATGCGATGAAGCATTTTCTCTGCTTATGGGGGATAAAGTCGAACCCCGGCGGGAATTCATAGAGAAAAACGCAAAATATGCGGAAAATATTGACTTTTTGAGTGATGTGTGCTATAATGGTGTTGAGGGATAGATTTTGA
>CANTEM010000158.1 GCA_947652805.1 uncultured Clostridia bacterium
TTGTTTTATTTTACCACAAATACCGTCAAAATTCCACTGCTTTTGTGCAAAAATTCCAACAAAATAAAAATACTGCGAAAGCCCTTAAAACAAAGGGATTCGCAGTATTTTCTATAAATTCGGATATTATTTTTTCATCTGTATCGCTGCTTTTGCCTTCTCGCAGATTGCCGCAGCATCCAGCCCGAACATAGATAGAAGTACTTTTGCAGAACCGGAACGTCCGTAGCAGTCGTTTGTACCGACGCGGAGTACCGGCGCGGGCATCGTTTCGGAAAGAAATTCACATACGGCAGCGCCAAGTCCGCCGATCACAGAATGCTCCTCACAGGTTACGATACATCCGCAGCGTTTTGCTTCCTCCAGTACCAGTTCCTGATCCAAAGGTTTAATGGTTGCCATATTTACAACAGATGCATGGATTCCGTCCGCCTTTAACAGCTCCGCAGCAACCAGAGCCTGTTCAACCTCCACACCATTTGCGATCAGGGAAACATCATTTCCTTCCACAAGACGGCTGCCTTTTCCAATAGAGAAGGAATATGTATCGTCATACAGCACCGGAACTGCCATTCTGCCGAATCGCAAATATACGGGGCCGTTGTATTCAATTGCAGCCTGCACAGCAAGACGTGCCTCACCGGCATCAGCCGGACAAATCACCGTCATACCGGGAATCGTCCGCATCAAAGCGAAATCTTCCAGGCACTGGTGGGTTGCACCGTCCTCGCCCACAGTGATTCCGCCATGGGTTGCGCCGATTTTCACATTGGCATTGGGATATCCAATAGAGTTGCGCACCTGCTCAAAGGATCTGCCTGCGGCAAACATAGCAAAGGAAGATGCGAAGGGAATCTTACCGCTAAGCGCCAAACCGGAAGCAACACCGATCATATTATTTTCTGCAATCCCGCAATCGAAAAACCGATCCGGATATGCCTTTTTAAACATTTCCGTTTTGGTAGCGGCTGCAAGGTCCGCGTCCAAAACAACCAAATTATCATACTTTGCGCCGAATTCCACCAGCGCCTTGCCGTAAGCATCTCTTGTAGCAATCATATCAGCCATATATAAGACCAACCTTTCTCTGGCATCTTTTTATAATTATTTCAGAAAAACCTGCGTCACGCCTGCAGGTCTTGCATTGCAGTCTCATACTCTGCAGCATTGGGAGCTTTTCCATGCCAGGAAGCTTGATTCTCCATAAAGGACACGCCGCGTCCCTTCACGCTCTTTGCAATGATCACAGTAG
Source organism: uncultured Clostridia bacterium (assembly GCA_947652805.1). Classification (GTDB taxonomy): domain Bacteria; phylum Bacillota; class Clostridia; order Oscillospirales; family CAG-272; genus Avispirillum. The sequence goes on from CANTEM010000158.1 coordinate 1,253, forward strand.
GTTTGCCGCTCTGTTTCCGAGCTGCGGCAAATGCAGCATCCAGAGATGCAAAATCATGTGCGTCTGCTGTAAGGACGTTCCAACCGAACGCTGCAAACTTTGTATCAAAGGGAGCCGGTCCGATTACATCATTAATGGCGCCGTCTATCTGAAGTCCGTTCCAGTCTAAAATAAAGCAGAGATTGTCCAGCTTGTAGTGGGCTGCAAACATAGCCGCTTCCCAAACCTGTCCTTCTTCACTTTCCCCATCGCCCATCACGGCATACACCCGACGGCTGGAGCCGTCCAGCTTCGCAGCCAATGCCATTCCGCATGCGGCGGAAACGCCCTGACCCAGAGATCCGGTAGTCATATCCACCCCGGGAACCTTTTTCAGGTCCGGATGCCCCTGCAAACGGGAATCTGCCTTACGGAAGGTTTTCAGCTCTTCTACCGGAAAATATCCCCGGTTGGCAAGAGCGGAATACAGAACAGGAGAAGCATGCCCTTTGGACAGCACCAATCTGTCCCGGTCAGCCATATCGGGAGCAGCAGGGTCAATGTTCATTTCTTCAAAGTACAGGTATGTAAGAATATCCGCAGAGGACAGGGATCCACCCGGGTGACCGGATGCAGCACTGTATACGGCGTCAACGACCCCAATACGAACCTTGCGGGCAATTTCGGAAAGCTCAGATATTCTTTTCTGTTCCATACGTATCAATGATTGAAAAATCAATCGTCCTTTCTTTCTATTCAACCAAAAGCTGGGCATGTGAGCAGTACAGCGATCATGTCCGCTATCCAGAAAGGGAAATACCTCTCTGATGTAATAACCATATATAAAGTATACGGTACATAAGGCTTTTTGTCAAGCGTTAAAAGGTTATTTTATTGATTCTTACCGCAAAGCATATTACTGCATAAAATATTGTCATGTAACATTGCACATCGATCAGCACAATTCAGCAACCTGCCACAATACAGATATTGGTCATTTTATCCCCGTCCAGCCATACAGCGGATACAACGAAAACCACTTGGCAATCTCAAATCCGAGCAGTTTCAGCAGCATGGGAACTGTCAAAATCAGCAGAGCAAAAAATATGGTCTGCGCCTGATTCCTTCGCCATACCGACAGAGCCATTGTAAGCAGCGTAACCAAAACCGCCGACAAAATCTGCGAAAAAGCAAAAAACAGAATAAAACATAAAATCGGCATGGAAACGGCAAATTCTCTGAAATAAGGAATGTTCCGGATCATCGCGCCGAGACTGTGCATTGGATAAACAGTGGATATGCGGTACAGGCGGCACAGGAGCGGAATCACTGTCAGAGCCGCCGCCATCAGAGTGCCTATCAACGCTTTGCAAACCAGTATCTTTCGTTTTCCGGCTTTGGTCGCGCTGATCAAGAAAAGAGCACCGGTCTGATACTCCATGGATATGGCTCCACTCATGGCAATAACAATTCCGATAGAGAGAATCAAAAAGTCAGCTGAAAAAACATCTTCATAAATCCCAAAAGTCCCCCATTGGCTCTGAATGTC
>CANTEM010000159.1 GCA_947652805.1 uncultured Clostridia bacterium
ACTGTTTTATTGGAACAACAAAGGTCGACACAAAGGAAAGAAGGAACTATAATTATGAAGGTTTATGCCGATAATGCTGCAACGACGCAAATCTCGCAGCACGCACTGGCAGAAATGATCCAATACTATGACGGGGCGTATGAAAATGCTTCCAGTCTCCATGCCCAGGGACAAGCTGCGGCAGACGCGCTGGAAGACGCCCGAACCCGCATTGCAGCCTGTCTGCACTGTGACGCACGGGGAGTCTATTTCACCTCCGGTGGAAGTGAAGCGGACAATCAAGCGCTGATCGCCGCAGCCCATCTGGGAGCAAAAAAAGGCAAACGTCATCTGATATCTACCAAAATCGAGCACCACGCCGTGCTGCACACCCTGGACAAGCTTGCCAAGGAGGGCTTTGAAATCACACTGCTGGACGTTTCCCGACAGGGTATGGTTACGCCGGATCAGGTGGCGCAGGCGATCCGGGAAGATACCGCGCTGGTAAGCATTATGTTTGCCAATAACGAAATCGGCACCATTGAACCTATCAAAGAAATTGGTCAGATTTGCCGGGAGCGGAAGGTGATTTTCCACACCGACGCAGTCCAGGCGGCTGGACACGTGAAAATCGACATAGAGGACATGTGTATCGATATGCTGTCCGCATCCGCCCACAAATTCCATGGTCCCAAAGGGACAGGCTTTTTATACTGCAAGCGGGGCATTTATCTGGAGCCCTTGATTTGCGGCGGTGCACAGGAGCGGGGCAAGCGGGCAGGAACGGAAAATCTGCCTGCTATCATGGGAATGGCTGCCGCACTGGAAGATGCATGCGCGGGTCTAGACGCATATACGGCACGGGTATCCGTCCTGCGGGACAAAATCATCCGAGAGCTTTCAAAAATCCCCCGTGCATTTTTGAATGGAGATCCTGCACAGCGGCTGCCCAATAACGTAAACATGTGCTTTGAAGGAATCGAGGGCGAAAGTCTGCTGATGATGCTGGATATGTTCGGTATTTCCGCATCCTCCGGCTCCGCCTGCACCTCCGGATCTCTGGATCCCAGCCATGTGCTGCTGGCGATTGGACTACCCCATGAAATCGCACACGGTTCTCTGCGGATCACCCTGTCGGAATATACGACGGAAGAAGAAGCAGATTATATTATAGAAAAGGTTCCCGGCGTGGTAGAGCGGCTGCGGGAAATGTCCCCGGTTTGGGAACGGATGATGCAAAATCAGTAAAATACGTGAGAAATGAGGAATATACAATATGGCAATGGGATACAGCGAAAAGGTTATGGATCATTTCCAGAACCCCCGCAATGTAGGTAAAATGGAGGACGCCGACGGCGTTGGAGAAGTCGGAAACGCAAAATGCGGCGACATTATGAAGATTTATCTGAAAATCAAGGATAATGTGATTGAAGATGTGAAATTCAACACCTTCGGCTGCGCGTCCGCAATCGCAACCAGTTCTATGGCAACGGAGCTGATCAAAGGAAAGCCTGTGGACGAGGCCCTTGCCCTGACCAATCAGGCGGTGGTAGAAGCTCTGGACGGACTGCCCGCTGTGAAGATTCACTGCTCCGTACTGGCAGAGGAAGCGATCAAAGCGGCAATCAAGGATTACTACGATAAAAACGGCATCGCTTACGATGCGGACTTGTTTAAGGAAAGTGGCTGCGAGCACTGCTGCCACAACTAAAAGAAACAGCGGAGATATATACCATGATCAGAACAATCCAGGATGAAATTTTGCGGCTGAAAAAGGAGCAGGATATCACGATTCTTGCTCACTGCTACCAGTCGGCAGACATCACCGAAGTGGCGGACTTTGTAGGGGATTCCTATGCGCTGGCAGTTGCTGCCACTAAGGTGACCAGCAAAACGGTGATTATGTGCGGCGTGCGGTTTATGGCGGAGGGAGTAAAGCTGCTTTGCCCGGACAAGCAGGTGCTTCTGTCTCACCGGGACGCAGGCTGTCCCATGGCGGAACAGTTTTCCCCCGAGAAAATTACCGCCTACAGAAACGCCCATCCGGACTGTACAGTTGTGGCATATATCAACACAACTGCGGCACTGAAAGCGGTATGCGACGTGTGCGTTACCTCTTCTTCTGCGGTAAAAATCGTATCTGCCCTTCCAGGCAGGGAGATTTTATTCATCCCGGACTGCAATCTGGGCGCATATGTTGCCGCCCGTGTTCCCGATAAAGCATTCACTTTTATGGACGGAGGCTGCCCCATTCACGGCGCCGTCACAATAAAAGAAGCCCGAGCTGCCAAGGAAGCCCATCCCGGCGCGCCGCTGTTGGTACATCCGGAATGCTCTCCCGATATTTGCGCACTTGCAGATTATGTCGGCTCCACTACAGATATTATGAACTATGCAAAGCAGTCGCCGGAGCGGGAATTTATTATTGGAACGGAAAATACCATTGCAGCCCACCTGCGGCTGCAATGCCCGGATAAGCTGTTCCATCCCATGTCCAAGGATCTGATCTGCCCGGATATGCGGCTGACCACACTGCCGGACGTGCTGGACTGCATGAACGGTAAGGGAGAAGAAATCACACTGGATCCGGATATTATGGAAAAAGCCCGCCACTGTATTGACGAAATGATCCGGCTCGGCGGCTAAAATCTTTGATACACAAACCGCCTCCTTTGTGAGGATTGGATTATGATGTAAGGCCCCCTTGTGCAAAGGGGGCTCCCGCGTTAGCGGGTGGGGGATTGTCTGCATAGACTGCCGATTTGTAAATCATCCAAAATGATCGT
>CANTEM010000160.1 GCA_947652805.1 uncultured Clostridia bacterium
ATTTTCAACATCTTCCACGAAATCATATCCCTGGATTTTTATCTGCGCAGAAATGTCCACAGATGACACCATAGAAGTCCTTCTTCATGAAATCGGTCATATCGTTCTGGGACATCTGGAATCAGAAGGAATCATCCAAAACACAGGCACGCAGCAGGAACGGGAAGCCTTCTATTTCAGCCAATACGTTCGGGAAAGATGCAGAAACAGCGGCCGCATAAAGCTGATAAAAGCCGGCAGTATCGCTCTGGCTGCGTTACTGCTTGTCTGCACCGCAGCTGTGGTTTTGCATTATGCGACGATCCCCCGGGAAGCCGTGACTGAGGATGGCAAAACAATCGTTCGGGTCAGCGGGCTTGGCATGGATGCATTTATGCAGCCCCATTACTACTGGACTGCGGGAGGCGAGGTATTTCATCTGTGGCCGGACTGTCAGCATCTGCGCAACAGCTCTACGATATATGTAGGTTCCCTTGAAAAAAGCGGCAAAGAATCCTGCTGCAAAACCTGTTATAAAAAATTTTGTGAACAGTACGGAAGTCAGGCAGAATAGCACCTGTGCTTTCTTATGATAAAAAGGCTCCAGCACAAAGGAGCCTTTTTATTTATATGTAACCGGCTCAAAACCGGATCTGCACCGTCGTTCCTTCTCCTTCCCTGCTGGAAAGGGACACCTGCGCACCGTGATACGCGGCACCATGCTTTACAATAGAAAGCCCCAGCCCAGTACCGCCGATCGCTTTGGAATGACTTTTATCAACCCGGTAAAAGCGCTCAAATACCCGGTCCTGATGCTCCTGGGGAATGCCGATTCCCGTATCCTGCACCGTCAGTACAGCACGACCGGCATCCTGAGAGACATCCACCTGCACCTTGCCGCCGGACCGGTTATATTTAATTCCATTGTCGCACAAATTATATATCATCTCAGATAAAATGGACGGAATTCCCCGCATAGGTGCGGGTGCCCCTGATAAAACAAGGGAGACGCCATTTTTCTCCGCCACACGTCCCAACCTGCTGACTACTTCTTCTGCAATACTGAATAAATCCGTATCCTTCTGCTCATTTTCTGGAGTGCTTTCATCCAACTGGGACAGACGCAGGATATCGTCAATCAAAGTAATCAACCGCCCGGATTCATCGTGAATATTTTTCGCAAACCCCTCCATATCCTGGGGCTTTACAATTCCGTTCATCATAATTTCTGAAATCCCGTAAATAGATGTCAGCGGTGTTTTCAATTCATGGGACACATTTGACGTGAATTCTCTGCGCATTGCATCCCGCTGTTCCCGTTCTGTCACATCCAGAATCAGCAGGACTGCACCGCTGACTTTGTTTTCCACAGCAACGGGGCTTGCAAACAACTGATAGATCCGTCCGCCGGATTCCAGGATCGGCGCGCTGCGTTCCCCTGCAAGGGCACCACGCACAGCGCCGACAAATGCCCTGGAGGAGTTTACTTCCAAAACGCTTTTGCCGTATGTAATGTCGCCTGCATCCAGCTGGGCTTTGGCACTGGAATTATAAGACAAGACCTCCGTTTTATCGTCTATCAGAATCAACCCCTCTGACATATTCTCCGTAATCGTCAGAAATTCCTCCTGCCGACTGCGCAGATCGTTCATTTGCCGCTGAATGAGCTTATTCTGCCGATTGATTCGATGCAGCAGTGGTGAAAGCTCCGCATAATCAGCATGGATATCGGGGTTTTCAATATCAATGTCATGGATCGGCCGCACAATCTTGCGGGAAAGGGCAATGGAAAGCCCAATAGACAAAAGAAGAAGCAGAGAAAAAATGATCAGCATTGGACCAAGCATATTGTGTATTATGATCCAGACGCCGTTTTCCGCTTCTGATATATACAGCACAGATCCATCCGTCAAACGAACGGCACAGTTCACCCTTTGCTCTCCTGTACTGTCCGAGTACCATATATCCGCAGCTTCCTCTGCCGCCAGCGCCCGATCTGCATTTTCCTGTCCTATATCAGATCCGAAAAGAATACTGCCGTCCTGAGACATCCAAACCACTGCACTGCTTGTTTGCAGCTGCTCCAGATACGCAGTGCCGTTCAGTTCCACACCTGCACGGATATACTGGGCTTCATCCGCCATTTCATCCATAAAAAAGGGATGCACATATCTGTACAAAACCAGCAGAAATAAAGCGAGGGAACACAAAAAGGAAAATGCGGAGCCTAAAATAATACTGCGAAATATTTTTTTTATCATATGTATTTTCCTCTTTCCCAGCTATCCCTTATCCGCTGATTTTATAGCCGATGCCCCGCACCGTTTCAATCTGCTCACCGCAATCTCCCAGCTTCGTGCGCAGCGTCCGGATATGCACGTCTACCGTGCGGTTCTCTCCATCAAATTCAAATCCCCAGATTTTCTGCAAAATCTGATCTCTGGTAAATACTGTGCCTGGATGCGCTATGAAAAGACACAAAAGTTCAAACTCCTTCAGCGTCAGAATCACATCCATCCCACTTGCACGGACAATATGCTTTTCCGGATCTACATATAATCCGCCCGCAGTAAACGCCTTCCCTGCCGACTCTGGTTTTGCCCGGCGCAGCAGCGCCTTGATCCGGGACAAAAGCTCCATGATCCCAAAGGGTTTGCAAATATAATCATCTGCGCCATTGTCCAGTCCAAGCACCCGGTCATACTCTGTACTTTTGGCAGTTAGCATAATAACCGGGAGCTGTGCCGTTTCCTGTCTGCTGCGCAGCTTTTTTAATATTT
>CANTEM010000161.1 GCA_947652805.1 uncultured Clostridia bacterium
TTATCTTTCGCTGCAAAATTTCCATCCATCAAAATGACTCCTGTACTACTTTTATCTGTATGAAAAAGACGGTCAGATGCAGATGATCCCTTGGGACTATAACCTTGCTTTTGGTGGCTTTGAATCAGCAGGCGATGCCACAAGCCTTGTAAATTATCCGATAGATTCGCCTGTTTCAGGCGGAAATATCGAAGACAGACCGATGCTTGCATGGATATTTGCAAGCGAAGAATATACAGCGCTGTATCACCGTTACTTTTCCGAATTTATTTCCGAGTGGTTTGACGGCGGCAAGTTTGAAAATATGATAGAGAGTGTCTCGGCCATGATCACGCCGTATGTGGAACAGGACCCCACCAAATTTTGCACGTTTGAGGAATTTGAAACCGGTGTTTCAACGCTTGGGGAATTTTGCCGGCTTCGTGCCGGGAGCATTGAAGGGCAGCTGAATGGGATCATCGGATCCACCTCCGACACCCAGCAAAGCAGCGAGCGGATTGATGCAGGGAATTTACAGATCAGCGATATGGGTTCCATGCAGAATTTCACGGACGACGGTACCCATTATCAGCATGGGATAGCGGATGATAACGAACCCCTGCAAAGGCCGTCAATGGATGCAATCGGGCAAAAGAATGCACCCGGGCAATCGGCAGCTTCCCTTGCAACGCTTCTATGGATTGTCGCGTCAATCATCCTCTTGATTCTCGCTACACTATTCGTCTTTCGATTCAGAGGACGCAGATACAATTGTTGACAACAATAGACTTTTTCTGTAAAATAGATATGCGGTTGGATGAAAAATAGCAGGCATAAAATTTCAGCCGGACAAGTATAATGATGCAGAGGCTTTACAGAATAAACAAAAGAAAGGAATTTCAATAGATATGAGCAAAATGGATCGGAAAACCTTTGTTGCAGTAACTTCTGTCTGTGCTGCTTTTGTTTTGGTGTTTGCTTTGGCAATTGTCCTTGTCCTGTTCACGTTGGATAAAGATTCGGAGGAGGAAAAGCGGATGCAGGGGGACGTGGCAGGGGTTTGGATTGCATCCGTTGCCAATATTGACTTTCCCAGCAGCACCAACTTGGATGCAGAGACGCTCCGGGGAGAGATTGATTCCATTGTGGAAAAAACGGCAGAGCTTGGACTGAATACGATATATTTTCAGGTGCGTCCTTGTGCAGACGCATTGTATGAATCAAAAATTTTCCCCGTGTCTGCCTTTTTATCCAGGTCGGGAGAGCTTCCTCTGGATACACTAAAGTATATGGTAGAGACTGCCCACAAAGCGGGTATTGCAGTACATGCGTGGCTGAATCCCTTGCGGGTGACTACAGGCGGCAGCCTGTCTAACAGGGATACGCTTACAGAGGGACATCCTGCCTTAGTGCATCCGGAATGGGTAGTAGAATATGCGGACGGAAAGCTGTATTTTGACTGCGGTGTTCCGGCTGTGCGGGAGCTGATTGCGTCCGGTGTGCAGGAAATTATAGAAAACTATGATGTGGACGGCATTGTATTTGACGATTATTTTTATCCCTACCCGAAAACAGTTACCGGAGAAGACGGAACCAGCAGTATTGCAGCATTTGCCGATGAAGCGACCTTTTCCCAGTACGGTGAAGGGTACGAAGATATGGGAGACTGGCGCAGAGACAATGTAAACAGTATGATCAAGCTGGTGTATGATACAGTGAAAAAGGCGGATGAAGAGTGCTTATTTGGCGTTGCGCCTTTTGGAATCTGGAAAAACGGCTACGGTGATGAAAGCGGCAGTGAAACCAGAGGCGCTCAGTCTTATTCGGATATTTACTGTGACACGTTGGCATGGGTCCGGGGCGGATATATTGACTATGTGGCACCGCAGATTTACTGGCGCACGGTGGACAGTGCCGCGCCTTACGATATACTGTGCGACTGGTGGGCGCAGCAGGTGGAAGGCACGGATGTACGTCTGCTTATATGCCATGCGGCATATCGGTATGAATCGGATTGGGAGAATCCCCAGGGGATCATGACGGAGCAGGTGGCGTATGCAAAGGAGAAGGCAGCATACAGCGGCAGCGTTTTTTACGGATATGATGAGCTGCGTCAAAATACGAACGGAATTGCAGACGAGATCCGGGAAATGTATGCATCGGAAAGTGTGGATACAGAATAGTCCTAGTTCGTACAGATTTTAACAGGTATATAAATCACCCTTATGTGGAAAAACCATATAAGGGTGATTTTATTTGAAAAAATGGGAACAATATGGTATAATGACTGCGAAGCATTGCAAATTGCGTTTGGTTTGGAACTATTTTATCATATTTTTATTTGGTGGTTTATATTATTGTTTTTTAGAGGCGCTTTGGCGGGGATATACCCATTGGACGATGGCAGTGACAGGTGGTGCCTGCTTTCTTGGGCTGTTTGTAATCAGCGTGAAGGGAAGGCGACTGCCGCTGCTTTGGCAGTGTCTGGCAGGAAGCGTTCTTATCACGACAATTGAGTTTTGCGCAGGCTGTATCGTCAACTTACTGCTTGGGTGGAATGTCTGGGATTATTCAACACTGCGCTTTCACCTTATGGGGCAAATTTGTCTTGCCTTTTCAGTGGTTTGGTTTTTTCTATGTATTCCGGGGATTGGGCTATGCCGTCTGCTGCATGTGCTGCTGTTTGATGCTCCGGAGCATTTGCATATAGGAAAGATGGATCAAGTGTGCTAAAATAGAGAGTATGGAGTATATAGACTTAA
>CANTEM010000162.1 GCA_947652805.1 uncultured Clostridia bacterium
ATAATTCTTTAGAAAATTGGCTGAAAATATGATATGTTTTTGTAATTTCATATAGAAGCCGCCCGCAGGAGCGGGAAAAACTTTTGGTGGTGAGCGATTTGAAAAGGAAAAACAGAGCGCATAAACAAAGCGCAATGTCCGAACTTTTGTCAAAGAGCAATACGGTGGGTGCTGACAAAAAAGAATCGGTAAAACGGAGCGGCGCAGGCGGCAGAATTTATATGCAGCCTACAAAAGCTTTACAAAAAAACGGATCTGCTGCTCCGGCAGCAGGGCGGTCCGTTCAAAAAAACACAGGTTCAAGGGTATATCAGCAAAAAAATGTGCAGCGGCAATCTGTACATGCTGCTGCAAGACAAACACAAGCCCAAACACTTCCAACAGCAAAATCAGATAAACGGACGATGAAAACCTCCTTTAAGATTGCGCATGCAGTGGTGACAACAGCGGTACTTCTATGCATTTGCACAGGAATCATTTCGGCAGTGCTGATTTTGAATCCCGGGGAGAATAACGATGTTGCTGTGGACATGACAATTGGTGTACCAAGCGCAGCTTATGCGCAGACAGCTTCCGAGGATGAGGAAGTGACCGAGGAACGTGCATTACAGGAGCCCACTCTGACAGCGGCGGATTTTTCCGACAGTGGGGTTTTAACAAACGCTGACGGAAGACATACAGTAACATTCACCTTTTATGACAGGGAGAGTCTTGTATGTACTTCCGGTGAGAGAACAGTTGGAGAACTTGCGGATTTAATGGGTATTTCGCTCAATGAGGAGCAGCTGAAAAATGTGGATACCGAAGCGGTCATTCAGTCGGACACAGTTGTATCTGTAGATGCAGTTACATACGGTACAGTAGCAGTCAATGCGCCGATTCCCTATGAAACCCGATATGTGGATGTGCAGACGATTCCTAAGGGAACAACAAAGACCCAGCAAAAAGGTGCAAACGGTACGCAGACTACAGAGTATCAGGTCACTTATGTGAACGGTATGGAAGTGGGAAGAGAGCAAACCAATGTGTATACCAGTGTGGCGCCTGTTGAAAATGTAGTATCCCGCGGTGTAGGCGGAACCCTCACAGTCGGCGGCAAAACCTATTCCTACTCTTATTATATAGACTGTAACTCCACAGTATATACCGGCGGCGGAACGACAGCATCCGGGCTTCCTGCTACCGAAAAGGTAATCGCGGTGGATCCCAAAGTGATTCCTCTTGGCACGACCTGTTATATTTCCGGCAGCTACTGCGAGGTGGGATTCCGGACGGCGGCAGATGTGGGGGGCGGCATCAAAGGAAATATTGTGGATATTTACTTTGAAAAAAGCAATCCCTATTTTGCCGGATATGGTCGGCGAAATGTACGGGTATATATTTTTAATTAGCAGATAGGAGCGGTCTTTCATGGACTTTTCAAAGCTGCGCAGCTTCATGGATGCGCTTTGTGACTGGCGTATTCCCGGAAACGCCTGTGTAGTATATTACAAAAGACAGCCGGTGTTTCAGTATGCATCCGGATACGCTGATATAGAAGCTGGACAGAAAATGCAGGGGAACGAGCTTTTTTATATGTATTCCGCAACCAAACCAGTTACCTGTGCCGCTGCGCTTACATTGTGGGAGCGGGGGAAGTTTATTCTGTCTGATCCTGTGAAAAAATACTTGCCGGAATGGGCGGATGTGCAGGTGCGGTATACCGACTCGGACGGAAGGGAAAAGCTGCGTGCGCCTGTGCGGGATGTGACGGTGCAGGATCTGTTCACGATGCAGTCCGGACTGGATTATAATTATTTTGCACCGGCATTGGTTGCTGCCAGAGAAAAGTATGCGCCGGAGTGTCCTACAAGAGAAATTGCGCGCGCCATTGCGGCGGAGCCGCTGCTTTTTGATCCAGGCACTCAGTGGTGCTATGGATTTTCTCACGATATATTGGGCGCACTGGTGGAAGTGATCGCAGACGAGCCCTTCAGTGCATATGTCCAACGGACGATTTTTGATGTGATCGGAATGGATCATACAACCTTTGGTGCGGATGAAAAGCGCCGGGAGAATATTGCCGTTTTATATAACTTTAATGATGCGGAAAACAGAATTCAGCGGGACGCAGTGCAGCACAACAGCTTTATTTTCGGAACCCGGTATGACAGCGGCGGCGCCGGACTGGTATCTACTGTTTCTGATATGGCGAAATTTGCTGACGTTATGTGTGCCCGTGGAGAAACACGGGAAGGTGCGCGTATTTTAGCACCCCGCACAGTAGATCTGATGCGCACGAACCATTTGAAAACCATTCCCGCATCCTTGTCCAGTTTTGCCAATAACGAATTGCTTGGATATGGATATGGGTTAGGCGTGCGTACGCTGGTAGATCCGGCGGCAGGCGGCGCGCCGTCTCCGATAGGAGAATTTGGCTGGACTGGTGCGGCAGGTGCCTATATGGTAATGGATTCGGAAAATACGCTTGCTATGTTTTATGCTCATCATATGACAAATAATCAGGAAGACTATACTGCGCCGCGGCTGCGGAATGTATTGTATTCCTGTTTGGATTAAGTAAAACAGGGGAGGAATATTTTCCTCCCCTGTTTTTTATGCGGCGAATAAACCAAGCATTTTCAGTATTTTGATACCATCGTGCAGACCCTGCCGGTAAACTATTTCCGTTTCACGATCCGCAGCAGTGTTCAACTCAAACAGGATATTATCTACCAGAGCTTTTTCAT
>CANTEM010000163.1 GCA_947652805.1 uncultured Clostridia bacterium
GGACGCAGATGTGATTCTGGTCATGCGGGACGGAAAAATTATTGAACAGGGCACCCACGCGGTGCTTCTGGAAAAACAGGGATTTTATCATCATTTGTATAACAGCCAATTTTCTCACGGATCCGACGCATATTGATCCTCCCTTTGATGCAAGATAAAGGTAATAATGCTTGCAGGGGGATGAATATGGTAATCATAGATTTTGTTGCAGCGGTACTGCTTGGCGCTCTGTCCGGTATGGGAATCGGCGGCGGGGGACTGCTTGTAATTTATCTTACGCTGATTCGGAGTGTGGATCAGATCAGCGCACAGGGACTCAATTTGTTTTTCTTTATCTTTGCATCTGCCGCCGCACTGTTTGTGCATATGACGAAACGTAAGATCCCCTTTGGTATTCTTATATACTGCTCCGCCTTTGGCATGGTGGCTGCTTATTTTGGCGCTGCTGCCGCCAATGCGGTGAATCCTGTTCTTGTACGCAAACTGTTTGGCGGTATGCTGGTTGTCGCCGGTGGAATTGCTCTGCTGCGCAATCTCGGCGTATGGAAAAAAGTAATACCGGACAAAAACGGAAAAAAATTCTAAAAAACCTTTACAAAGCAGGAATTTTGTGATATACTGCCTTTTAGCAATGTCGGTTTCCCGGACAGCGGATGCACAGCCTTACAGAGGACCTTTCACCTGCCGCCGCCTGAGGAATGCGACTGCAAATATTACTATGAGGTGAAGAAAATGATCACTAAGGAAGAAAAGAACAAAATCATCGAAGAGTACAAAATGCATGAGGGCGACACAGGTTCCCCCGAGGTGCAGATTGCAATTCTGACCTACAGAATCAAAACCCTTACCGAGCACCTGAAGGTGAACAAGAAGGACTTCCATTCCCGCAGAGGTATGCTGAAAATGGTCGGCCATCGCCGTAACCTGCTGGGTTACCTGCAGAAGAAGGATATCAACCGCTACCGTGCGATTGTTGAAAAGCTTGGTCTGAGAAAGTAAGATTTCAGACTGCGGCTTTCGTATGATGTGCCCAGACTGCGGCAGCTTGCCGCAGTCTTCACAAAAGCCCCGCAGATGCAAAGCATTTGTGGGGCATATTACAATATACTGTTTCTTCGATCGGATTAGCAGTTAAATATGTGCCGCGCCCCCGCGACTCGTATTTAAGTGCTAAACCCTCCGGAGAAGCAAAGCAAACATGGAGGTATAAAAATGTTTGAAAAGTACAAAACCTTTGAATTTGAACTGGCTGGCAGACCGCTGGTAGTAGAAACCGGCAAAGTTGCAGGGCTGGCAAACGGTTCCTGTATCGTTCGGTACGGCGATACCGCAGTGCTTGCCTGCGCAACTGCATCTGCACGTCCCAGAGAGGGCATTGATTTCCTGCCCCTGTCTGTGGATTTTGAAGAAAGAATGTATGCTGTGGGTAAAATCCCCGGCGGATTTTTGAAGCGGGAAGGCAGACCCGGTGAAAAAGCGATCCTTACCTCCCGTGTAATCGACCGCTCGATTCGTCCCCTATTCCCGAAGGATCTGCGCAATGATGTAAACGTGAATCTTACCGTTCTTTCCGTAGATCACGATGCCGCACCGGAAATCGCTGCTATGATCGGCGCTTCCATTGCACTGTCTATTTCTGATATTCCCTGGAACGGTCCCATCGGCGCGGTATTTGTAGGTATGACTCCCGATGGAAAGCTGATGATCAATCCGACCCAGAAGCAAAGTGAAACCAGTATTCTGGATCTGACGGTGTCTGCGTCTCAGGAAAAAGTGGTTATGATTGAAGCAGGCGCAAAAGAAGTATCCGATGACGATATGTTCAACGCGATCATGCTGGGACATGCAGTTATCAAGCAGCTCCTTGTATTTATCCGCAATATTGTTTCCGAAATCGGCAAGGAGAAATTTTCTTATCCTTCCGGCGAACTGGATCACGATATGTTTGACGAAATCTTCGCTTATGTGGAAGAGGATGTGATGCAGGCGCTCGACACAGATGACAAAAACATCCGTGATGAACGCATGGAGCCGATTCAGGATAAAATCATGGAAGCATTTCTGGAAAAATATCCGGATCTGCCGGTGATTTATCCCGAACTTATTTATAAGATTCAAAAGAAGATTGTCCGTCGCTGGCTGCTGGTAGATAAGAAGCGTGTGGACGGCAGACGTATGGACGAAATTCGTCCCCTGAGCGCAGAGGTAGGGCTCTTCAACCGCGTGCACGGTTCCGGTCTCTTTACAAGAGGGCAGACACAGGTAATGACACTGGCAACCCTCGGCCCTATCAGCGATGCCCAGATGCTGGACGGTATTTGGTCAGAGGATTCCAAGCGGTATATGCATCACTATAACTTCCCGGGCTATTCCGTAGGAGAAGCAAAATCCTCCAGAAGCCCCGGACGCCGCGAGATCGGTCACGGTGCATTGGCTGAGCGTTCTTTGGTGCCGGTGCTTCCGTCCGTTGAGGAATTCCCTTATGCGATCCGTCTGGTATCAGAGGTTGTATCCTCCAACGGTTCCACTTCTCAGGGATCTGTCTGCGGCTCCACACTGGCGCTGATGGACGCAGGCGTGCCGATCACAGCACCGGTTGCAGGTATCTCCTGCGGTCTGATCACAGCAGAAGACAGCGATGACTTTATGACCATGATTGATATTCAGGGTCTGGAAGATTTCTACGGTGATATGGACTTTAAGGTTGCCGGAACACACAAGGGTATCA
>CANTEM010000164.1 GCA_947652805.1 uncultured Clostridia bacterium
TGCTAAATAATAGCTTGTCGTATCATTCATTAAGACTAACGTCGAATTTTCATCCCTCCACAACACGGGGAACGGTAATATACCCCTCATCCTTGGTTTTTGCAGTAGCCAGCAGTTCTTCTCTCTCAAAAGGATGATCTACTGCATCGGCGCGAAATACATTTTCCATTGGAACAATATGCTCCGCTGCTGCTGTGCCGGCAGTATCTGCGTTGGAAAGCTGATCTGCAAAAGCAATAATATTTTTCATATCCGCCTGCAGCCCCTGCATTTCTTCACCGGAAAAAGCAAGACGGGCAAGTCCTGCCACTGCGGGAACATCAATTTGCGGCGCTTTCTTTTTCTGTTCGGCAGACGCGCTTTCTTCGCTCTCCCAAAGCTTATCCAAGCCTAAAACGGAAAGCTGCTCCGGATCTACAGGAGTCGGTGCGTCCGTCATCGGACAGGAAGCGTCTTTGATTTTCGGGAATGCGATTACATCCCGCAGAGAATCCGCGCCAAGAAGCAACATTACAAGACGGTCAAGACCAAATGCAAATCCACCATGAGGAGGAGTTCCGTACCGGAACGCGTTGACCATAAAGCCAAACCGCTTGTCGATCTGTTCCTTATCGAATCCAAGGGCTTCAAACATTTTTTCCTGAATATCCTGCCGGTGGATACGGATAGAACCACTTCCCAGCTCGATTCCATTAAGCACCACATCATATGCCTGGGCGCGCACCTTTGCAGGATCGCTGAAAAGATACTGAATATCTTCCGGATAGGGCATCGTAAAGGGGTGATGGGTAGAAACATACCGTTTCTCCTCTTCGGAATATTCAAACTGGGGGAAATCGGTTACAAATAGGAAGGAAAACTTCTCTTTATCCCGCAGACCCAGAATCTCCGCAACATCCAGCCGGAGATTACCGAGAGTGCGGCGCACGGTAGCAAGGGTGTCGGCGGAGAACAGCACAAAGTCCCCGGGGACTGCTTCCATGCGACTTAGCAGAGCGCGCATTTCATCCTCGGTGAAATATTTCGTTAAAATCGAGTAAATCTCGCCGTCCGGACGAATGGCAATCCATGCCATTCCCTTTGCCCCGTAGGAAAGCGCATTTTCTGTCAGCGTTTCGATCTGGGTTCGGGTAAAGTTTGCGCAGCCTTTTGCGTTTATAGCACGCACTACGCCGCCCTTATCACAAACCGAACGGAACACGCTGAAGGAGCAGGACGCCGCAAGGTCGGTGACATCTACGATGGGAAGGTCAAACCGCAGGTCCGGCTTGTCGCTGCCGTAGCGGTCCATGGCTTCATGCCAGGTCAAACGCGGGAACGGCTCCGTGATCTCCCTTCCTGTATACGTTTTAAAAATATGCCCAAACATTTTTTCCAGATGAACGAGAATGTCCTCCTGATCCACAAAGGACATTTCCATATCCACCTGGGTAAATTCCGGCTGACGGTCCGCGCGCAAATCCTCATCCCGGAAGCAGCGTGCCACCTGATAATATTTATCTATGCCGCCCACCATAAGAAGCTGCTTATAGATCTGGGGAGATTGGGGCAACGCATAAAAAGAACCCTGATGCACCCGGCTGGGAACCAGATAGTCCCGGGCACCTTCCGGTGTGGATTTACACAGCATCGGTGTTTCCACGCAAATAAACCCTTCGCTGTCCAGATAATCCTGACTGGCTTTCTGCACCAGGTGTCGGGCGCGGAGATTTTCCAGCATGGTATGGCTGCGCAGATCCAGATACCGGTACCGGAGGCGCAAGTCCTCCCGCACGCTGATGTTATCGTCCATGGAAAAAGGAAGCTGCTGCGCCTGGGAAAGCAGTTCCAATGAATCTGCATACAATTCCACTGTTCCTGTTTCCAGACGGGGGTTATAGGTATCCTCGCTGCGTCTTCTGATCACACCGGACACTGCAATGACAGACTGACTGCGCAGTCCGTCTGCTGTTTTGAATGCCTCTGCCTCTAAAGCGGACGCATCAAAAACAACCTGTAGAATTCCTTCCCTGTCTTTGAGATCTACAAAGACAACGCCGCCCATGTCCCGTTTGGTCTGCACCCATCCGCAGCATGTCTGACGGGTTCCCATTTGTGCTTCCCGCACCAGGCCGCAATACATGGTTCTTTTCATTTTTCTACCGTTACTCCTCTTTCATATTGTTTCAAGCTCCCTCAGGAGAACACAAAAAAAGTCCTTCGCCCCTGAAAAACAGGGACGAAAGACTGTATTCCTCCGCGGTACCACCCAAATAGATCCGAAGATCCGCCTTACAGATACGTGTATATCCTGCGGCTGTAACGTGCCGCCCACGTCCGCGCCTACTTGCACTATTGCTTTCAGGCAGAGGCTCCAAGCTGTTCTTCACCGCAGCATTCGCACCGCGTTTCCACCATCCGCGGCTCTCTATACCTGCAAACTCCGGTTACTCGTCTCTTCATAGCCTTTGATTATGCTTATACTTTAGTATAACACCAAAATTCTCCCATGTCAATAGGAAATCTTTTCTACTGTGCCGTCTTTTAAGCAGGCGCATTTTCCAAACGGGTTAATGCCTTCTTATTGCGTTTGTATTCCCTGAAAAACCAATAATGATATGTAAAAATGGCTACAATAATGATTACGCCAAGTCCAACAACGGGAATATGGAGTATGCCTCTGCTTGTATGAAAATGTACAGCATTGCAATAGGTATGGGACACTTTCAAAAAGCAGAACAGGCAC
>CANTEM010000165.1 GCA_947652805.1 uncultured Clostridia bacterium
TCCGGGGCTTGTCCGTTTTCCAACTGCGGCTCTGATGCGCAGGCAACAAAACCCTTTCTGTTTTAATGGGTATGATTATTCTGGCATCTGTTTTTCGGATGCTTTCCAAAACAGTGAAAAGCAGTTCTCTGGAAACGATGTATTCCTTATGCTGCCTTTTATGTATGGCGCTGACATTGTATGAAATACAAAAATCTATATTTGTATTGGTGCAGTCCCTGCTGGATTTGTTGAGCGAAACAATGCTGATGATGGTGCCGGTGATGGAGGCGGTATATCTGACTGGGGGAAATATAACCGGTGCGGCAATTTCGGGCACGGGAATCAATCTGATGATTACTTTTGTCCAGACTTTATATGCGGATGTGCTTTCTCCCTGTGTCAGCGTGTGCTTTCTGCTTTCCATAACGGCTGCCGTTTCAGACAATCGGGGGGTATCCTTTATGGCTAGCGCATTGCGGGGAATCGTTACCGGTGCGCTGGTGCTGATCATGACACTGATGACCTTTGTACTGTCTATGCAAAACGGAATCGCAGGTGCAGCTGATACCTTTGCAGCAAAGACAATCAAATTTGCCCTTGGCAGTTATCTCCCCATCGTTGGTGGCGCGGTGGCAGACTCCTTTTCCATGGTATCCGGCAGTGTGGGGGTGATCAAGCAGCTTGCGGGAATTACAGGGATCGTTGTAGTTGTAATCGGTATGCTTACCCCTGTTGCATCCTTGATTATAAATCGGATGGCGCTGGGCGTGTCCGGCGCTATGGCGGGAGTGCTGGGCTGCGACAAGGAACAAACGCTTCTGAAGGAAACAGGCAGTCTTTGTACGCTGCTGCTGGCTGTTGCCGTGGCGGCAGGAGTCATGTATATTCTTGCACTGTCCCTGTTTTGTAAAACCTCATTGGCGTACGGATAAGAAAAAGGGAGAGGAAAATGGCAAATTATCTGTTTTCAATTGTGGTAGCTTCCGTATTTGTCGCAGTGCTTTGCGCAGCGGCGCCGGACGGAGAAGGAATAGGTAAGTTTGTTGCATTTGCCGGTGCGCTGACAGTTGCATTGGTGGCGCTGTCTCCTCTTGCCGGCGGTATAGATACGTGGATCGGGGGGATGCAGACGGAATGGAAAGCGCAATTACAGGACACAAGTGTGCCGGATGAAGAACAAAGTGCGAAGTATCTTGCGTATAACATTGCGGTGACTACATCGGAAATCTATAGTCTACAGATGCAGGATCTATCTGTTTCAGTATATCCTGCCAAAGATACGAAAGTCTTTACACCGGAAACGGTACATGTTACATTGCCAGCAGGGACGCAACTTGACTTTGCGGAAGCATCACAGACATTGTCCGACCTATTTTCCTGCACTGTTTCGGTAAAAGCAAAGGAGGGAGGAATCCCATGAAGGGAATAGAAATAGCAAAAAAATGGTGGCTGATCGGCGCGGCGGTGCTTGGAGTGGCATTGATTCTGCTGCCGCGGTTTCTGCCTGACGCAAAAAAAGAAGGGAAAACAGATGGAACACGCACCGTCGATCCCTCATACTACAGCACTGTTTTGGAGGATAAAATCCGTCAATTAATTTTGCATGTAGACGGAATCGAGGAGGCGGCTGTACTGCTTACATTGGACGGAAGCAGCGAATTGGTGTATGCGCAAAA
Organism: uncultured Clostridia bacterium; assembly: GCA_947652805.1. GTDB lineage: Bacteria > Bacillota > Clostridia > Oscillospirales > CAG-272 > Avispirillum. The sequence continues at coordinate 1,659 of CANTEM010000165.1, forward strand.
CACATCCGTATCCGGAGAGGGAAGAACGGGAGATTATTTGGTAGTGCAGGAGGACGGAGGTGAGAAAACTGTACTGGTGAGTGAAATATATCCCCGGATCCGCGGTGTTGCAATCGTATGTACGAGAGGGGATGATGTGCAAATCCAGAAAAAGGTGACGGAACTGCTGAGCGCATCCCTTGGAATTTCTTCCGGAAGAATTACTGTTACCGGATAGGAATAGCAAAGGCATAAGATGAATATGTATAGTATGAAATTTATTCGGAGGTCGGTTTATGAAACTGAAAGAATTTGGTGAAAAGACATTAAACATGATTAAAAAGCTGAACCGGAAGGCGGTCATTGCCTCCGGTGCGGTGGTTATCATCGGTGTGGCAGTGCTTCTGAATTTTCTCCTGCTGCCGGCAGATGCTGCAAAAGACAAGAAAAAGTTGGATCCGGCAGTGGATCTGTCAGATGTAGCAGGGGCGATTACCGATAAGAATTCCCAAGATACATCTGCCGAGGGTAGCAAAAAGCAGGATGTATTTGCTAAGATGAGTTTGGAACGGCAGCAGGCAAGAGACGAGGCTATGGAAGTGCTGAACGCAGTGGCTGAAAGCGACACGGCAGTGGACGCTATGAAGGAAGAGGCCATGAATGAAATTCAGAAAATCGCCAAGGATATTGAGTGCGAGGCGAACATCGAAAGTCTTGTAAAGGCGAAGGGCTTTGAAGAATGTGTTGCAGTCATCAATGGAGACAACGCACAGGTGATTGTAAAGACAGATGGACTGCTGGAAAATGAAATTGCGCAGATCAGCGAAATTGTGTATGAACAGGCAAATGTTGTACCGAACAATCTGCATATTATTGAATCTAAGTAAGCAAAGAATCCCGGTCAGAAAATGACCGGGATTCTTCTTTATGCATTTGGGACCAAAATTTATCATTTACAAGCACGGGGAAAAGTGGTATAATAAACCTATCTTTATGATGCAAAGAAAGGTACTGCGATCCATGGATGCTGCAAAAACAGCGACTTCTGGTACATTAGGCAAAACTTTCATG
>CANTEM010000166.1 GCA_947652805.1 uncultured Clostridia bacterium
CTTCGTCATATGCCTACTACTCCTGAGACCACCCCAATCACCGAAGTTCTTAAGGACATAGGCTATGCTTTTTTGACACTGCGCACAGCATTCCTGTGTCTATGACAAAATGATTCTGTAAAAGCTCCAGCATAGCTGCGTCTCTGCGTTCTTCATAGGGCTTTCTGTTTACTTCCCCTATAAACGGACACATACGGCAGTCTCTCCCCTGCCATTGATTATGACGGAATCCGCCGTCAGATTGGGCACAGGTTCTCTCCTTGGACGCGATCATCACGGCACGCAGCTGGGGCACCTGTACAGCCATATCCCGACACGCCTGCGCCGCCGCATTGCCGGTGACGGTCTTGGCAGTAAGATAAAACACCTTGTCCACATGCCTGCCGCCCAATGCCCGCAATGCAGGATATAACGCGGATATCGTTTTCCCGATTCCGGTAGGGGCGCAAACCAGCAACCGCCCCCCGCTCTTCAAAGCACGGTATGTATCATAGATGAAATCTCGCTGTCCTTCACGGATTTCCCGGTATGGAAACGCCATATCAGAAAGGGCTGGATATCCGTGTAATTCCTTTTCCGCCTGAATAGCGACAAAGGGGGCGGCACGGGCAATCAATATTTCAGACATATGCCTAAGTACATTTTCAGCAAAAGTACATATAAAGGAAGCTGCATCCTCCCTGCCCTGCACCGTATAGGTCAATCGCAGTGTAACAGCCGGTAAATGTTCTTCACAGCATAGCATATATGCACAGAGGAACCCTTCTGCAAGGAACACCGGATCCCGGGTTGGGTTTGTCCGCCCGGTTATTCTCCCGATTTGCCGGAACTTTTCCAGTGTTACGGTTTCGTCGGTACGGTAAATCAGATCTGCCGATCCGGTCAGGGTAAACGATATATCTCCACTTGTTATGGGAAGAGATAAGTCTTTACCGCCAAACGGACTATTTTCTGCATCTGTAGAAACAAAGCAAAGCTTTCCCCCGTCAGCTTCTTTCTTGCTTCTGGCAAAATAAGCAATTTCGTCTGCGCCAACAAATATTTCGCTTGTCTGTGTATCTATGCGTACTTTCACATCAAACTCCTTTCACGCAGACGAAATTTTTTATTTCACATCTGCAATAAATCTCCATAAACGCGCCTGATCTTCCGCGGAAGCGTATCCGATCCCTACTCTGGGCGCCGTATGATATACAGGAGCAAAGCCATCGTCCTCAATCCAGAGTTCGCTGCTGGTACATAAATCCTTTTGATTGAGCGCTCTTGTAATGTTCAGCGTTTTGGTTACCCTACCGGGACCGAATACGGCGTCTACCCCACGAATTAAAACTGCTTCGGGAAATCCCGCATCTCCCGCAACCACATTCAGCATATTATGGATACCATAGCATAAATAAACGTAAATCGTACCACCCACCTCATATAAAACCTTGGTTCGTTCGGTTCTGCCCCTGGACGCATGACAGGCAGTATCGGACTCACCCATATAGCATTCTGTTTCGGTGATACGCATACGAATGATATCGGCTCCGATTTGTCTGCACAGGATTTTACCGAGCAATGCAGGAGCCAGCGCATCTGCATGCATATGATAAAACGACCGCTCCAATCTGCGATTTTTCTCCATATTTCACCTCAAAGTATACAGTACATGATAGTATTATCTTAACACAGAATACAGAAAAAATCCATATCCAACTTGCAATTTCAATTTCTTCATGCTATACTGAATTATACTTATGAGCAGGAGAAACGATCATGGATGAAATCAATTACATAAAGCCCGGACGCTATAAAAAACCGGTTGACGCAGATGCAAGACGGGATGAATTTGACCTCAAGAACGGCGAAGTTCTGTACAGCGGGAAACCGGTAGATATTATTTTTGCAGGGGACTCCATCACGCACTTCATGGATGAAAACCTGTATTACAGTAAATTCGGACTGGTTTTGAATCGGGGAATCGGCGGAGATGTTGCGGATATTCTGGCATGGCGATTCCGTGCGGATGTTACCCAGTTGAAACCACGGCTGTGTATTGTATTGGTCGGTGTAAACAACACATGGGAACTGGACAGCAAAATCAGCAAAAAAGGAGAGTACGACCGGCGTGCTACCAATAAGGTTCTTGCACTCCTCGAAAAAAGCTATCGCAGCATGTTGGAGGAGGCGAAAGAAAACAATTTCACTCTGTGGATGGCTTCCTGTCTGCCCATAGGAGAAGATGAATGAGGGGGCGGAGAAGAGATACCCAATGAGAAGCTGCGGAACCGGTTTATTGTGGAAATAAACGCACTGATCCAGCGTCTCACCGATGAATACGACACAAAATATGTAGATTATCATTCTCGCCTTGTAAAAGAGGACGGACTGACGATGCAGGAAGGGATCAGCCGTGAAGGGGTGCATCCCAATCATAAAGGGTACACCATGATGAGCGAGGTGCTCACACCTATGCTGGAAGAATTCTTTCGATAAACAAATACCCTATAAAAAAGCTGTTGACAGATGTCAACAGCTTTTTTATTCTATTACATTTTTTTATTCTTTTCTTATTCTGACATACCTGTATACTTATAAGTTATGTTCCAATGGGTACACAATTTCAGAAAGGAAGTTATAAAATAGAAATTCCATAATCCAAAATAACATTTCCTGCTTCATCTTTTGGATATTTTGGCGTTCCATTTTCTTTTGTTGCTTCT
>CANTEM010000167.1 GCA_947652805.1 uncultured Clostridia bacterium
TGAAGGCGCTGTGCCTGCATGTGGCTCATACATGCGATCTGAACTGCTCTTATTGCTTCGCTTCTCAAGGAAAGTACAGCGGCGAGAGGGCGCTGATGTCTTTTGAGGTAGGAAAGCGGGCGCTGGACTTTTTGGTGGAAAACTCCGGCACCCGCCGCAATCTGGAAGTGGACTTCTTTGGGGGCGAACCGCTGTGCAACTGGGAAGTGGTCAAGCAGCTTGTGGCTTATGCAAGAAGCATTGAAAAAGACGCCGGCAAGAAATTCCGCTTTACCCTTACTACAAACGGAATGCAGGTCGATGATGAAGTCATTGACTTTGCCAACCGGGAAATGCACAATGTGGTGCTGTCTCTGGACGGACGGAAGGAGGTCCATGACCGGTTCCGCAAGGATCATGCCGGAAAGGGCAGCTATGACAGAATCCTTCCCAAGTTTAAGCGGTTTGTGGAAAAGCGGGGAGACCGGGACTATTATATGCGGGGAACCTTCACCCATTTGAATACGGACTTTACAGAGGACATTCTTCATATGGCGGATCTGGGCTTTACCCAGCTTTCTATGGAACCGGTGGTATGTTCTCCTGATGATCCTTGTGCTCTCACAGAAGTAGATTTGCCCGTGCTGTTTGCACAGTATGAAAAATTGGCGCAGGAAATGCTGAAGCGGGAAAAAGAGGGCAGGGGCTTTGCATTCTATCACTATATGATTGATTTGGGGCACGGCCCCTGTATTTATAAACGCATTGCGGGCTGCGGTTCCGGTACGGAATATCTTGCAGTGACTCCGTGGGGGGAATTGTTCCCCTGCCACCAGTTTGTCGGCGATCCCGCCTACAGCATGGGCAACATCTGGGACGGTATTCAAAACAAGGCGCTCCAGGAGAAGTTCGGAAAATGCAACGCCTATTCCCGCCCGGAATGCGAGGACTGCTGGGCGAAGCTATATTGCTCCGGTGGATGCGCCGCCAATGCGTACCACGTATCAGGAGATATACAGGGTATTTACGAATACGGCTGCAAGCTGTTTAAAAAACGCATGGAATGTGCGATTATGGTAAAAGCCGCCCAGGCGGAACTTGCTGAAGAGGAGTAGAAACTATGATTACATTTGAGTATACCGATAAGAAATTTACAGATTCAATTTTCCATACCGTTGCCATCGGCAGAGCATATGAACTGCTGCGGGGCGACTTGGCGCAGCAGCTTGCTGATATGCAGAAGGAACTTCATTTTCGGTATTGCCGCTGTCACGGCCTTTTCCATGAGGATATGGCTGTTGCGATCCGCAAGCCGGACGGTACACTGGGCTTTCAGTGGCACCACATGGATAAATTTATTGACACCATGCTGTCCGTGGGACTCAAGCCGTTCTTTGAACTCGGTCCTATGCCGTACTGTATGGCAAGCGATCCGAAAGCAACTATCTTCCACTATGAAATGAACATGTCCAAGCCTACAGACTATAACGAATGGTATGCTCTGTGCCGGGCGTTTACCTCGCACTGCGTAGACCGCTACGGCTTGGATGAAGTGCGCACGTGGTTCTTTGAGGTTTGGAATGAACCCAACCTGGACGGATTTTGGCCCCACGGAATGGATGAGTATTACATATTGTATTCTTATGCTGCCAAAGCAGTGAAGGCTGTTGACAGTGCATTGCAGGTGGGCGGTCCCGCTTCTGCGGGGGGCATGTTTATCCCCGAAATGATTGATTACTGCCTCAAAACGATGTGCCCCTGGACTTTGTGTCGACCCATGTGTATCCCATCGGGGAATACTGCCAGTTCCCGGAACGGAAAAATTCTCCTCATGCTCTTGGCGGATATATGCCTACAGTAGTGCGTGAGGTATATGAGCGGGTGCAGAATTCGCCTATGCCGAATTTGCCGATTTACTGGACGGAATGGAATACCCAGTACGGCAAGCCGGGTATGGCGATCACATGGACCCACAATCCGTCTGTGGATATGCATTTCGCAGCAAGCAGTGTAATGAAAAATGTTCTGGAAACACGGGAATACAGCGATTCTATGGCGCACTGGACGGCTTCCGACTTATTTGAAGAAGCAGGCTGCCCCCACAGCCCCTTTTCCTGTACATATGGACTAATGACAATTCATGGTGTGAAAAAGGCGACTTACAATGCATACAAACTGCTGCGTAAGCTGCGTGGTAAGGAGATGACCGCTTCGGTAGAAAATGCGCCCTTTGGCTGCGATGTGTGCGCAACGGAGGAGAACAATGTTTCCCGCGTCATTTTGTACAACTGGAACGCATTGGAAATCCACGATCAGCCGGATTGGACGGACAGCGTGAAGGTTCCTGTGCGGGAAGAAGGAGAATATCTTGTGACTACAGCGGCGATCCGCAAGCACAAGGGAAGTCCCTATGAAACATGGATTTCTATGGGATCTCCCCACAATCTGTCCGAGACCCAGCTTGCAATGCTGCAGGCGCACAGTGAAATGGATTACGATTTTGTTTCCTGCAAATCTCAGGACGGATTTATCACGGTGCCTTTCACACTGGCACCAAACGAAGTTTTCTACATGGAGTGTGAGAAGAAGGGTGATGCGATCATTCCCCGGGCTGCATCCAAAGAGGATCTGGAACGCTGGAATGAGATCATGACGCTGGAAGAACTGAAATAAAATATGGAAAAGGCGGAGGATTTTCCTCCGCCTTTTTTAGTTTTAT
>CANTEM010000168.1 GCA_947652805.1 uncultured Clostridia bacterium
GACAAACTGAAAGTTTTCTCTTTGTTATTTATCTTTTTTATTTTGATTATAGCACGTATTTATGATAAAATAAAGTATATTTTTTATAAAATTAAAAAAAGTAAGAATGAAAATGTTTAGAAAGGTGGGGTACTATGAAGCGGGTGCTTTCCGTAGCTTTGGTAATTGTAACGCTGCTTTTTGCCTCAGGATGCCGCGCAGATAAGCATACTGTCAACGTGGATTCATCAGCAACAGAGCCGGAGACAGATAGTTCGGCAGGGTTTTCAGCCGATTTTGACGAAAACGGCAATTTGAATTTGCTTTCCACAAAGAACCGCCATGTCGTAAAAACATCCTTTGGGTATTATATCTTTCATTTTGAGGAAATTCATCTTGCGCACCTTACCGTAGTGTATGATGAGAAGACTCCGGAAGCCGCGCAGGAAATGTATGATACGATACTAAGCCCGGGATATTCCCAAAAGGATTTTTCCGGGATCGCTCTAAGCGGACAGTACGTTGTGTGTGCGGCTAAAGAAGACAGCATGCGGTACGGCTATCTTTTTAAAATGAGCAAATTGGATATATTAAATTCCTTTTACAAGAAAAATGCTGAAACATAAAAATAATGAAAAAAGAATTTTCCAGCTTTTGCAGGAAAATCGGGATGCCGGGCGCATTCCGATGCATATGCCCGGTCACAAACGCAATTGCAGCGCGCAGTATTTACGGAAGCTGGGCGCAGATTTGGATATAACGGAAATTCATGGATTCGACAGCTTGCACGGTGCGTCCGGAATTTTACAGGACGGTATGGACCGCGCCGCGGACAAATGGGGCAGTCGGCAGAGTTATTTTCTGGTAGGCGGAAGCACCTGCGGCATTTTAGCCGGCATTTATGCTGCTGTTCAAAAAGGCGACCGGATTTTATTGAGCCGAAACTGTCATAAATCGGTGTATAACGCTGTGGAGCTAACCGGTGTTTCACCGGTGTATCTTACACCAAAGTGGGATCCGGATTGGGGCTTGGAAGGACCTGTATTACCGGAACAGATCGAAAAAGCAATTGCAGAAAATCCGGATGTATCCCTGGTTGCGATAACCAGTCCTACATATGACGGCATCCTTTCGGATATTGCAGAAATTGCCGATGTCGTTCATAAGGCGGGCATTCCGCTATTGGTAGATGAAGCCCACGGCGCCCATCTGGATTTGTCACCTTACTTTGTCGGCGGTGCTGTGAAAGGGGGCGCGGATTTGGTTGTGCAGAGTTTGCATAAAACTATGCCAAGCCTTACGCAGACAGCAATTGCCCATGTGTGCTCTGAAAGAATTGACGCATGCAGATTTGCCGATGCACTGTCGATTTTTGAAACCTCAAGCCCCTCTTATTTGTTGATGAGTTCCATAGACGAATGCATAAATTATATGGAGGAGTCGGTGTTTGCAGCGTGGAGCCGTGCAATTGCAGAAAACGCTCATGCGTTTTCGTCGCTTGCAAAATTGCGTGTGTTTGGTTATGGAAGTACATTTGCCGAAAGAAAGTGGGGTCGGGATTCCTCCAAGATCCTTATAAGCACCGGAGCTTGTAATTTGACCGGCCCGGAACTTGCGGTACTGCTGCGGGAGCAATATAATATTGAAGTGGAAATGGCGGCGGCGCAGTATATTCTGGCGATGACGGGTCCGGGGGATACTTCGGAAACGATCGGCGCTTTGGCGCGGGCGCTGGGAGAAATAGACCGGATTTGCGAAAAGTGGGAACCGGATTTGCATATGCCGCCGCCCATACCGCAGCGGGTTTGCGGCGTATATGCTGCAAAACGGGGAAGACGGTGCGATGCCGCACGCAGCAGCGCGGCGGGGAAAATCAGCGGGGAATATATATATGCATATCCGCCGGCGATTCCGCTGGTCGTGCCTGGCGAACGGTTGGATGAGACGCTTTTACAGTATATGGAGCGTCTGACAGCCCAGGGAGTAACGCTCCACAGTGATACGGGAGCCGCGCCCCAGGTGTTTTCCGTTTTATCTATGGGATGAATGAAAAAGTAGCCGGGACTTTTTACCGTATGTATTGACAAATGGAAAAAGTGTGTTGTATAATAGTTTCGTTATTTATTTTAAAGGGAGTTTTATAAAATGAAAAGAATTAAAACCATTGAAACAAAAGATCTTGCAAAGAGCGCAGCAAACGGTGGATGCGGCGAATGTCAGACATCCTGCCAGTCTGCTTGCAAGACTTCCTGCGGTGTTGCAAATCAGCCCTGCGAGAAAAAGGCGTAAGACTATACAATCTGCCGCTTGCCGCCTGACTTTGTGAGGCGGCAATTTTCATGCCCGTACCGGGCGCTGAAAGGATTTTTATGATACACCGTTATAAATTAAATGGTTATAATATTGTTTTGGATGTGTACAGTGGGAGCGTGCATGTAGTAGACGATGTTGCATATGATATCATCGGCATGTATGAAACACAGTCTGCGGATGCGATCATCGGGCAGATTCAAAATACATATCCGGATGTAACAGAGCGGGATATTCGGGAATGTCTGGAGGATATCGCTTCCCTGAAGGATGCAGGAAAGCTGTTTTCCGAGGATACTTATGCAGGGGTTGCGGAGCATCTTGTAAACCGGGAGCCTGTTTTGAAGGCGCTGTGCCTGCATGTGGCCCATTATCCGTGAAATGATTAAAACCGTCAT
>CANTEM010000169.1 GCA_947652805.1 uncultured Clostridia bacterium
ATATATGTAGGTATTTTCGGATGAATCCGAAAATACTTTCCTCCGTCAGTTTACTATATTCAAACAGACAGAGAAAGAGAACCCCCGCAGAATTGCGGGGGTTCTCTTTGAAAATTTATTTGTTATTCGTCTGCTTTCTTTTTGCTGAGCATTACATTGGTGAGAATACCCAGAATTAATGCGCATGCAACCGGCGTCAGCGTAACCTTGCCGAAGCTGACAGTCAGACCGCCGATTCCGGAAATGAGAATCACAGAAACAACAAACAGATTTCTGTTTTCCTCCAGATCCACTTTTTGGATCATTTTCAGTCCGCTTACTGCGATAAAACCGTACAGTGCCATACAGACGCCACCCATAACGCAGGAGGGAATGGAATTTACAAATACGATAAAGGGATTGAGGAACGCTACGATGATCGCGCTAATAGCCGCACCGATAATGGTATAAATGGAAGCGTTTCTTGTGATTGCCACACAGGCTACAGATTCACCGTAGGTAGTATTGGGACATCCGCCGAATACAGAGCCAACCAAAGAACCAATGCCGTCTCCAAGCAGTGTTCTGTGGAGTCCCGGATCCTCCAAAAGATCTTTTTCAATGATAGAGGAAATGTTTTTGTGATCTGCCAGATGTTCGGCAAATACAACGAAAGCAACGGGAATATATGCCACTGCAATCGCTCCGACATAGGCGGCGTTGAGTTCGCCAAAGCCTTTAAATGCTGTGAGAAACGTAAAGTCCGGCACAGCAAAGAAAGTGCCCAGCGCAATCTTTCCATCAACAAGCAGCCGGTCAAATACAGAGAAATCAATTACTTTCAGCGCGTCCAGATCAGCAGCATTGCCGATTACAGTCAGAATCCCTGCAAATGCATATCCGGACAGGATACCTATAATGAAAGGAATCATTTTTACTGTTTTTTTGCCGTAGGTGGAGCAGAGAATGGTGATTGCTAATGTAACCAATCCGCAGAGAATTGCAATCAGAGGAGATGCAGTCGGAAGGCCTTCGGCAGACGTTACATTTCCTTTTACTAGATCGCCTACGGCGTTGCCTGCAAGAGAGAGTCCGATCAGTGCAACGGTAGGGCCGATGACTGCGGCGGGCATGAGCTTGGAAACCCATTTTACACCGGCAATCTTTACTACGATCGCGATCACGACGTAAACCAGACCAGCGAATGCTGCACCAATGATCAGTCCAAGATATCCCAGAGACATGGAAACGCTGCCTGTGAATGCTGCTAACATGGGATCAATAAAGGCAAAGGAGGAACCAAGGAACACAGGGCTTCTTTTCTTTGTAAAAAGAATGTACACAAGAGTGCCGATTCCTGCTCCGAACAATGCCGCGCCGGTACTCATATTGTTTCCGACAATAACGGGAACAACCAGTGTGGCAGTCATGATTGCCAGCAGCTGCTGCAGGGAGAAGATGATCAGCTGACCGATTTTGGGCTTGTCCTGAATGTTGTAGATCAGTTTCATAAATACTCCGTTCTTACCGCTGGATCCGCGGTGCGGTATCCGGCGGGCATAAATTATATTGAACGCGGCGGGGTGCCGCATATCAATCTATTGTGCTTTGGCCAGGCAAACTTGATATGCGCCGTCAATCTCCTGTACCATTACCTGAATGATTTCGTCATGGGCGGTTGGCACGTTTTTGCCGATGAAATCCGGTTTAATGGGAAGCTCCCGATGTCCCCGGTCAATGAGCACTGCAAGCTGAATGCTTTTCGGGCGTCCTGCGGAGAAAACTGCTTCAATAGCAGCACGCACGGTTCGTCCCGTATAAATCACATCGTCTACCAGAATCACGTTTTTATCGGTTATATCTACCGGGAACAGATTATCTGCGGCAGTCTGTGCCGTTTGCAGCTCTGTCAGATCATCCCGGTATCGGGTGATGTCAATATATCCAACCGGTATGTCTGCGCCTTCAAATTTTTTTATATTGGCGGCAAGGATGTTTGCAAGAGGGATGCCCCTTCTGCGGATTCCGCACAGGCATAAAGCATCGCAGCCCTGATTCCGTTCAATGATTTCATGGGTGATTCTTGCCAAGCTGCGCATCATTGCCGATTCGTCCATGAGTGTTGCTTTGAAAATCACTTTTTGTCCATTCCTATTTCTATTTTGCGGTCTGTTTTCATAAAAAAAGTCTTGCGCGCGGCAAGACTGCAACACTTGGCTGTAAATCTTACCGGCTTCACGGAGCCGCTTAAAAATTTAACCGATGCGTTCCCAAAATTTTATTTATTCATTGTTCTTATCATAGCAGAATTTGTCTGAAATGTAAATAGAAGTTTTCAAAAAAAAGAATTTTTTTGAAAACTAGGAGATATGCAGGGGAAATGATGTGCAAATAAAAAATCCCCCTGAAAGGGGGATTTTCAGTTGCTTTATTTTGCAGCGATTGCGTAGGCTGATACGGCAAAGCTGCCAACAGCGTCTTTTGTTATGTCATCCGGGAGGGCAAAGGCGGAGTCATGCAGCGCTGTTTTTGTTCCCGCTGTAAGGGAGTAGGTGGAGCCAGAGGGAATGATCCCGATGGGAGCATTTTTTTCATCAAACAAAACAGTAACCGTATATACAGGCTCAAAGCTTATTTCCGTATTGTTTTCAATTGTGCCGGTAACAGTGAGATCTCCTAAGCTGTTGGCGGAAAGCTTTGTATCGGT
>CANTEM010000170.1 GCA_947652805.1 uncultured Clostridia bacterium
CAGCGGAACAGGAAAGAGCACCCTGATACGGCGCTGCGCCGAACAGGCGGCAAAGCACGGCGCTGAATGCACATACATTTTATGCAGTTCCGATCCGGAAAGTCTGGACGGCGTATTGCTCCGCCGGGATAATATACATATTGCCGTCATAGACGGCACCGCTCCCCACACAGTAGACCCGATTTATGCCGGAAGCTGCGGAGAAATTGTAAATTGCGGGGACTATTGGGACACCAGCGCACTGGAAAATGCCCGGGATGAAATTGTTGAGACGGTGCAGAAAAAAAGTGACTGCTATGCCCGTGCTTATCGCTATCTTTCCGGCGCGTCTTCCGTTTTATCTGCTTCCTGGCGTCTTTCCAAAAATTTGATTTTACAGGAAAAACTGGAGAAATGCATCCAGCGGCTGACCGCCACTTTTAAAGATACCGGTAATACCGGAAAAGTTATAAACCGCCGCACTTTGGCTGTATCCATGAACGGTAATGTTCGTGTCTCCTCTTTCAATTGTGCCAAAACTGTCGTTGCAGTCAAGGAATGCGCCGCCGCTGCCCGCACATTTTATGATTTGCTGGAAAAAGCCTTGTTGGCAAAGGGATTGACCGTATTCCGGTCTATATCCCCGCTGGGCGGTATTGCCGAACTTTACTTACCGGAGCAGGACACTGCGTTTGTTCCCTATGAAGATAATCCGGATAGGCAGCGTGCTTACACAAAAATTATGAATATGCAGCGTTTTGTAGACAAGGAAGTTTTATCTGCAAACCGGCAGAAACGGCGCTTCGCAGAGAAATGCTTTGCCTCTTTAATGGGCGGTGCAACAGAAAGCCTCACGGAAGCTAAAAAGCTGCATTTCCGTCTGGAAGATATCTACAAAGCAACAATGGATTTTTCCGGTTTGGATCAATTTTCTGCTTCACTCAGCAGCAGTATTGCCAAACGGTTTCAGTAAGACCTTAAAAATCAAAAGCCATCGTAAAATCGATGGCTTTTGATTTATTCAATGATCTTTCAGCAAGTCTGCAATCGTTATTTTGTCGAAATATGTCTGTATCATCTGATGCAATTCCCGCCACATAGGAAGCGTACGGCACTCGTCCGCCCGCGCACAAGGCTGTGCGCCGCATTCCAGACAGGCAACCGGTGCAAAATCCCCTTCCGTCAGCCGCAAAATTTCACCGACTTTATATTCTGCCGGGCTACGGCACAAACGGTATCCCCCGCCCTTTCCCTGCAGTCCTTCTATCAGCTGATTTTTCGTTAGTACCGGCAAAATCCGCTCCAGATATTTCAAGGAAATCCCTTGCCGCTGTGCGATCGTTTTCATAGCAATATAGCCACCGTCGCTATTTTGGGCAAGATCTATCATGACCCGCAGGGCATATCTGCCTCTTGTTGAGATAATCATGCCTTTTCTCCGCCCTTGTATATTTCCTCTGCATACCGCACCGTTTCCATTGCATCCTTTGCATATTTATCCGCGCCGATCGCATCCGCATATTCCTGATTGAGCACCGCACCGCCCACAACGATCTTACACCAGGGAGCCTTTTCCCGAAGCTGGAGGATCGTTTCTTCCATAGCAGGCACGGTGGTTGTCATCAAAGCGCTCAGTCCCGCAAGGGGTGCATGCAGCGCCACGACGCTTTCAACGACTGTCTCCGGCGGCACATCCCTTCCAAGATCTGTCACGGCAAAGCCATAATTTTCAAGCAGGAGTTTGACAATATTTTTTCCGATATCATGGATATCGCCTTTTACCGTAGCGATGACAAATGCGCATTTATCAGTTGCTTTTTCTGCGGGCATTTGCAGTTTAATTTGTTCAAAGGCCGACTTGGCTGCCTCAGCGCTCATCAGAAGCTGGGGCAGATAAACTGTTTTGTTTTCAAAGCCCGTCCCCACAATATTCAGTGCAGGTATGATTTCTTCCTGGACAATAGAGAGAGGCGCTGCGGACTCCAGCAATTTTGCAGTTAATTGCGCAGCCTGTTCTTTCAGACCTTTCACGACCGCCCTCTGCAATTCAGATTTATATTCGGCAGATTCACCATGTGCCACTACCTGTTCCGCAGGAACCGCCGCTATCATTTGCGGGATTGTCTGTGTGAATGCGATATACTCTGTACAATTGTCATCCAAGCCGCCGATCGCACAAAACGCATGATAGGCTTTCATCATTTCATCCGAATACGGGTTCATAATCGCTGCAGAAAGTCCCTGCCACATAGCTAGGGCAAAGAAACTGCTGTTTATGATATCTCTTTGGGGCAATCCGAAGGATACATTGGAAACGCCCAGTGAGGTATGACAGCCCAGTTTACTTTTGATCAGTCCCACCGCCCGGAGCGTCTCCCGCCCGGCAGCAGTATCCGCACTGATGGTAAGCGCCAAGGGATCAAAAATAATATCCTTTTTATCAATACCGTATTCTTCTGCCACGGCAAGAATCTTTTCCGCAATGGCAAGCCGTTCTTCCGCTGCGGCAGGAATACCCTTTTCGTCCAGCGTCAACGCCACAATCAGACCGCCGTACTTCTTTGCAAGAGGAAAAACCGCATCCATGCTTTCCTGTTTTCCGTTGACAGAGTTGATCATTGCTTTACCGTTATAACGGCGTAGTGCCGTTTCCATAGCAGCGGTATCAGAAGTGTCAATTTGC
>CANTEM010000171.1 GCA_947652805.1 uncultured Clostridia bacterium
GTGGTATACTACATACGCATGTGACTTGTTTTCCCAAAACAAGTCCTTTTCAATAGATTTATATTTCTGTAAAAGGCGGATGCTTATGGCAACAGATTATGTTATATTGACTGATTCCGGAAGTGATTTGTCTCCGGAAATGGCGGCGGAACTGCAAGTACAGATTATGCCGTTGATGTATACTTTGGATGACGGAGAGCCAATGCCGGGTGACGGGGCGAATATCCAGGATTTTTATAAACAGTTGCGGGAGGGCAAAAGTGCAAAAACTTCTGCGGCAAATTATGAGGATCTGACCAAAATATTAGAGAAAATTGTGTCGGACGGTAAAGATGTGTTGTATATTGCATTTTCTTCCGGTCTAAGCAGTACAGTCAGCACTGCAATACTTGTGTCAAGAGAATTGTCTGAAAAATATCCGGAGCGTAAAATTTATGTGGTAGATTCCCTTGCGGCCTCCCTTGGACACGGTCTGCTGGTGTATCTTGCTGCGAAGCAGCGCACTGCCGGCGCTTCTATTGAGGCAGTGCGGGATTATGTTGAGGAAACCAAGCTGCATTTGTGCCACTGGTTTACGGTTGACGATCTGCACCATTTGAAGCGGGGCGGGCGTGTATCTGCTGCAACGGCTGCAATCGGTACAATGCTCTCTATTAAGCCGGTGCTTCATGTAGACGATGCCGGACATCTGATCAATGTTGCAAAAGCACGGGGGCGTAAGGCGTCTCTTGCGGCGCTTGTGGAACGGATGGAACAGACTGCCATTGACCCCGCAGGACAAACAGTATTTATCAGTCACGGCGACGCATTGGAGGACGCCCAGGCCGTTGCCCAAATGGTGCGGGATAAAATGGGTGTGCAGGATATTCATATCGGATATATCGGTCCAGTAATCGGAGCCCATTCCGGTCCCGGAACTATTGCGTTATTTTTCCTTGGTACCCAGCGCTGAAATTTTATTTGTGCAGAAGGATTCACATAATGAAAATGAACAGTTCAATGTATCGGGACATGGTGGTTTCCGCAGCATGTTCTCTGGATAATCAGAAAGATACGATCAATAACTTAAATGTTTTTCCTGTGCCGGACGGCGATACAGGCATCAATATGAGCCTTACGATGAGTGGAGTGCGGGGCGAATTTGTATCCTTTACAGGAATGCTTGGAGAATGTGCACAGAAAGCCGCCAATCTGATGCTGCGGGGCGCCAGAGGGAATTCCGGCGTTATTTTGTCATTGTTCTTCCGCGGTATCGCAAAGGCGTGGACAAATTTGGAAGAAGCAGATTGCCAGGATGTTGTAAAAGGTTTTTCCAGAGGAGTTGCTGAGGCATACAAAGCAGTTATGAATCCTACAGAGGGAACGATTCTGACTGTGATGCGGGTTATGACAGAAGCAGCGGCGGAATTGCTGGAACAGGAGCAGTGGGAAGAAGATATGCAGATGCTGTTTGACCGGATGCTTGCTGCTGCGAGAGAAGCTCTCGAACAGACTCCGGAGCTTTTGCCGATTTTACGGCAGGCAGGGGTAGTGGATTCCGGCGGATATGGATTTGTAGCCGTTATGGAAGGCATGCAGGCGGCTCTGCGCGGCGCTCCAATAACTGCTGTGCAGCAGGAAAACGGGCAGAAGGGAACGGCAGATTTTCGCACATTCCAGACGGAGGATATCCGGTATGCATACTGCACCGAATGTATTGTGGAAAAAAGCCCGCGGTACGCCGGGGAAAATACAACAGAGGATCTGCACCGCTTTATCATGAAGCTGGGTGACAGTGTGGTCTATGTAGATGATAGCGAGCTGATCAAGCTGCATGTGCATACAAACGATCCGGGGCGAGTGCTTACGGAGGCCCTTCGGTACGGCGCTCTGGAAACGGTGAAAATCGAAAATATGAAGCAACAGCATTCGTCCTTGTCCGGCGCGGCGGAGCCCACCCCGCCGAAAAAATCCGGAGCTGCGCAGCCGGAGAAAAAATACGGATTTGTAACGGTTTGTATGGGACAGGGAATGGAAGAACTGTTTACAGACCTTGCGGCAGACAAAATCGTATGCGGCGGGCAAACGATGAATCCCAGCACAGAAGAAATTGTTCGTGCGGTGGAGGAAACGCCCGCGGAAATCGTATTTATTTTGCCCAATAATAAGAACATTTACATGGTAAGCCAACAGGCGGCAAGGATTGTAAAGAGCCGGCAGGTCGTAGTGCTGAATACTGCTTCTGTTCCGGAAGGTGTGGCGGCTATGCTTGCATTTGATCCAGAAGCGGAATGTGCCGCAAATGAGGCTGCAATGCAGGCTGCAATTGAGCATGTTACCACCCTGTCGGTCACCTATGCTGTACGGGATACCAAAATTGGAGAGACTGTTATAAAAGAAGGGGAAATACTGGGGCTGATTGGCGGAAAGATTGCTTGTTCTTCCGCAACCCGAAAAGACTGTGTGCGTAAAATGACGGAAAGTGTTTCCAATGCATCTGTGGTTACAGTATATTACGGAGAAGGCGTGGAAGAAGCGCAGGCGCAGGAAATATCTGCACTCCTGCAGGCGCAGTATCCTGAGGCGGAAATTATGGTGATTTGTGGTGCACAGCCGGTATACAGTTACATTATTTCTATTGAATAATAAAAAAGCTGCAACCTTATATTTGTTG
>CANTEM010000172.1 GCA_947652805.1 uncultured Clostridia bacterium
TTATGATATGCGCAAAGAGCATGCGCTTGGTATCCGCAGCCTGGCTGCAAAATATGCGATACCGAAACTAAAGGCGCAGCTTGGAGAAGATTTTGATTATCAAAAGGTCAGAGCTTTGCGTTTGAAGCTGATGAACGAGCATATTGAGACTTATGGGTTGGAAGAAAAGCCGGGACTGGGGAAGCTGCTGGATTATTTAAAGGAACATCATTATAAGACGGCAGTCGCGACGGCTACGGACCTGGAACGTACGAAGCGTTATCTGGGATCATTGAACCGGCTGGGCTATTTTGACAGATTGTATGCGCCGCTATGGTTGAAAATGGAAAGCCTGCGCCGGATATTTATTTGGAAGCGGCGGCGCGGCTGGATACAGATCCACGTGAATGTATGGCGCTTGAGGATTCTCCAAATGGTATTATGGCTGCATACCGGGCTGGTCTGTGTCCGGTTATGGTGCCGGATTTGAACGGGCCGGATGCAGATACGGAGAAAATGTTATATCGGTGTGTAAAAGATTTGGCGGAGGTAATTCCGGTATTGGAGGAATATAACCATGTCTGAAAAGGAGGATGCTATTTATGCGGAGGTAATTTCCGTATTAGAAGAATATAATCATGTCTGAAAAGGAGGCGGATGCTATTGATATGGAAGTAAAAGAGGTTTTGAAACAAGTGCAGGCGGGTGAAATATCGGTAGAAGACGCAGAGCAGTTCTTCCGCAGGCAGCCGTTTGAAGAAATGGGCTATGCAAAACTGGATACACATAGAAAAATTCGTTCCGGATTTGCAGAAGTTATTTTTTGCAGCGGCAAGGCGGACGAACATCTGCTGCAGATTTTTGGCAGGCTGTATGCGCAGGATCAGGAAGTGTTCGGCACCAGAGCGTCACAGGCACAATATGAAATGATTCAGAAACAATATCCGCAGACCATTTATGATCCGGTTTCCAGGATTATTAAAATAGAAAAAGAAGGAAAGACCCGCCAGGGAAAAGTGGCAGTCTGCACAGCAGGAACGGCTGATATTCCGGTTGCGGAAGAAGCTGCCCAGACTGCTGAATATTTTGGAACACAAATAGAACGTGTGTATGACGTAGGCGTCAGCGGCATTCATCGGCTGCTATCGAATCTTGATACGATTCAGCAGGCAAATTGTGTTGTGGCGGTGGCAGGAATGGAAGGCGCCCTGGCTAGTGTGCTGGGTGGATTAGTGGACAAACCGGTTATTGCGGTTCCGACTTCGGTCGGGTATGGCGCGTCTATGAACGGTCTGTCTGCATTGCTGACAATGATTAATTCGTGCGCGAATGGAATTGCGGTAGTAAATATTGATAACGGATACGGGGCTGGCTATCTGGCAGCTCAGATCAACCGCCTTGCAGTGGCGGCTGTGTAAGGACAACCGCTGTCCCAAAGTAAAAAAGAGTTCTGTTTGCACAGAACTCTTTTTTTAAATTGGAGGTAGGATGTATTTATAGAAAGTACTGTACATCTGCACAGTACAATAAACGGAGAGCATGGGATTCGAACCCACGGTGCTTTTGAGGCACACGGCTTTTCGAGAGCCGCACCTTAAACCGCTCGGACAACTCTCCAATCAAAAGATAAAAAATAAATGCTGTATTAAGATTATACCATAATTTTCCATAAATACAAGAAAAAATCTCAAATAGATTGCGATATTTTTTATCAATACAATTGACAAGCGTCAAAATTCATTGGATAATAGGAATTGATCAAAAATAAGGAGGATTTTTTTACTATGAATCAGACAAATGAGTTTAAGCCGTACATTCCGGCGGATAAGGTCATGCCGGAAATTACGCCTGTCTCAATAATACTTGGTATTTTGCTTGCCGTATTGTTTGGCGGTGCGAATGCATATTTGGGACTGCGGGTGGGAATGACTGTATCAGCGTCTATTCCGGCGGCTGTAATTTCCATGGGTGTTATCCGTGTAATTTTAAGGCGGGATTCTATTTTGGAGAATAATATTGTGCAGACCATTGGTTCTGCTGGTGAATCATTAGCTGCGGGGGCTATTTTTACGCTGCCTGCGTTATTTATGTGGGCGCAGGAGGGAGGGACGCAGACGCCTTCTCTAATTGAAATTGCGCTGATTGCTTTTGTCGGCGGTGTGATTGGTATTTTATTTATGATTCCGCTGCGTACCGCTTTGATTGTACAGGAACATGGTACGCTTCCGTATCCGGAAGGAAAAGCATGCGCGGAAGTGTTAATGGCGGGAGAAGAAGGCGGAGCAAGCGCTTCGACGGGATTTTTAGGACTGGGGGTATCCGCGGGCTATAAATTTATTGCAGACGGTCTCTGTATTTTTCCGAGTGAGGTAGACTTTGAGATCAAAAGTTATAAAGGTTCCGGCATTGGTATGGATGTGCTTCCGGCGCTGCTTGGCGTAGGTTATATCTGCGGCGCGAAAGTCTCCTCGTATCTGCTGGCGGGCGGTACGCTTGGATGGTTTGTAATTATGCCGCTGATCGCGCTGTTTGGCGGGGACGCGGTCATTTATCCGGGAACTGATCCGATCAATACGCTCACGCCGTTTGATTTGTGGGGGACGTATATCCGTTACATTGGCGCAGGAGGCGGGGTATGGAAGAGAAAAAAGGTTTTTTT
>CANTEM010000173.1 GCA_947652805.1 uncultured Clostridia bacterium
GCTGGAAAAACTAATATGATTGAAGGAATGATGATTTTATCTGAAATTATGTCGGATGCGATTTTCTGGACTGTGAAGTGACTTTTTCACAAAGTAAAGAAGCGGAGAGTAAAACATGTATACCCTCCGCCATTGGTGTTGGAAACTATATGAAATTGTTGATGTGCATGATTTTTGTGCTCAATGATTTGACTACCAACAGAAAGATTGATGTGAAGCTATGCTCCTATGGGGATGAATCTGAGATTCGTATGACCACTTATACAGAAAAGCTTCCGGTAGGCGTCAGCGATCTGGATGGGCTGGCGCTTGGACAGCCCGGCTGCGCAGCAAGACTGACACTGTGCAAGTACATTGCGGGGTATTGCGGAGGAGTGCTGCAGGCACGCACCATGCACGATGATGTATGCCAGTTTACGCTGTCGCTTACATTGACAACCGATATTCCGGATGACGTTGATTTGAAAAGCAGAGATCAGTTTGTCGGATATCAGCGGTTGTTTGATCGTGCTTTGGATTGGATGCGCAAAATCAGCTGATGCGTTTCGCTTATTTTGTGATCAGCAGCAGGGCGAGCAGGAGCAAAACGTCTCCGGCGCTTACGCTTTTGTCAGCAGATAATAAAATAAGCAGTCCGATGAGCAGCAGATCCTCCCGTTCCAGACTGCTCAAAAGTCCGGCAAGGGGTTCTGGTAAAGTCATCCGCGAAGCCTTGCCTGGAGATTCCCTGGGCGCTTTGCAGGATGCTTCTTCAGACGGACAGGCAGGCGGAACGCTTTCAGGGACAGCCGCTGCATCTCCCATTTCCTCTTCCCAACATTCTTCTGATTCATCTAAGAATGCTTCCACTCCGGGAAAAGGCGGGAACGGGTCTGCCGGCGCAGTATTACAGTCCTGACAATCAGGCTCGGTAAACGCAGCCTCTTTGTCTTTGCTGCTGCCATAGTTTATTTTGTTGTTTTCCTGTTCCCTGTCTCTGCCCCTGTATATGGGACGGGTGTGTACTACAAAATTTTCATCTCTGCCGTCGCTGCGCTCCTGCCTTGTAAATAGGCGGTTGCCGTCATATCCGGGCGGCGGCGTCAGATTGTGATAGGTGCCCGAGTGCATGCTTTTGTTTTTTGAGTACATATGTTTCACCTCCCAAAACCGGCTCCAAATAGCTTGGTCAGATCCTCCAACTGCAGCATACTGTCAATCACATTTCTTCGCTTGTCATTCATATATGGGCGCAGTGCCCGCAGCAGCGCTTTGCGCTGCGCATCACCGACTGCCGGCTTCTCTGCCTCTTTTGCAGAGTCGCCGCTGTCGTTTTTTTTCTCCGTATTTTGCGTAGCGACTCCCATTCCAGACAGCATGGACATAACTGCCGGTAGCTTTGCCAGCATGTCGGGAGAGAGTGTAGGCATGGTCTGGGACAACCCTTCTGCGCTGTCCCTACTGTCCGTGAGCTGACCGGCTGTTTCTTCTGCCTCTGCTGCCGGGAGGGAATCATCCGGCGCGCTTTGCGTCCCGCTTTTCAACGATGCAATCAAATTGGATATTTCGGGTTTTTCCAGTAATTGCTGTAGCACCTTGGAAAAATCTCCGTTTAATTCGCTGTCCGGCATGATACGAACCTCCTTTCCCTACCTTATTTGTCCTTGCAGGCGTCCAGAATCTCCATGGCGCGGACAATATCTTCATCTGTCATTTGAGTCATGGCAGTACGGATTTTGTCCAGTTCTGCGGAAGATACCCGGATGCTGGAAAGATCAATTCCCTTGGAAGCACCCAACGCAAGAATCATTTTCCAAAGACGGTCATCGGGCATCCCGGCGATTTTGTCTACAGTTCGTTTATCAATTTTCATGATGAAACCATTCCTTTTTAAAATCATATTACGGTGTTCCGTTGATACAGTATATGAAGAATACCGCTTTAGGGTTCAGATCAAAAGAAAATTCTGTAAAAGAAAGGCACAAATTAAATATGAAAATTCTTGTTTTTTCAGATGCCCACGGGCAAACGCGGGGAATGGAGCAGGCAATCTGTGCCCATGAGCGGGATACGGACGCAATCCTGTTCCTGGGGGACGGCATGCGGGAGGCGGAGCTTTTATTGCAAAGGTTCCCGCAGATCATGCATACGGCGGTACCCGGCAATAACGATATCGGATACGGCGGCGTACAGGACTGCATTTTGGATTTGCAGGGAGTGCGCACTTTATGTACCCATGGGCACAAATATGGTGTGAAAGGCGGCAGGGGGCGTTTGTATCAGGCTGCTTTGGAAAAGGAAGTGCAGTTGGTGCTGTTCGGACATACCCATGTGGCGGAGGAATGTATCATGGATGGGATTCGGTTTTTCAATCCCGGTTCCATTGGGCGGGGGATAGAACGTACATACGGTGTGCTGTATATTGAAAACGGAAAGATTGTCAGCGGGTTTGGAAAGATTTGATACGGGAGCTTTCTTTAACCCCAATCCTCCCAAGTGCGGATTCGCAAAGCACCAATAAAAAGGCTCCCTTGTGTTGGAGTTTGCGCAGCAAATCTCCTGGAACATGTCGCGTAGTTCCCACAAACGAAAAGGCCCCCTTGTGTAAAGGGGGCTGTCACAGCTTTGCTGTGACTGAGGGATT
>CANTEM010000174.1 GCA_947652805.1 uncultured Clostridia bacterium
CCTCTCTCCCAAATAGTAGGTGTTTTGTGGGAGCTTTTTGTCCGGAGAAGGATTGGTCTCAAGCTCCCGAATCTGGGACAGGATAGATTCAATTTTTTGTCTGAGTGTCATTTTATTAGTATACCTTTCAGAAAATCATATAGCTTCATTTTACCATAGAAGTTTTCTATTCGCAAGACGGGTACTTGATTTTTTACCGGGTATTCTGTAAAATAGAATAAATTCAAAGGAAAAATTGGTGAAACTTTATGAAACGGATCCTGACTGGAATGCAGATGAAGCAATGCGATACGGCGCAAATGGATGCAGGAACGCCTTCCTGTACATTGATGGAGCGGGCGGCGCAGGCAATTACAAAAGAAATATACCGTCTTGGATGGGAGAAAAAGCAGATATTGGTCGTTTGCGGGCAGGGAAATAACGGCGGCGACGGCTTGATCGCGGCGCGGATTCTCCATTTGGACAGGACGCACGTTGACGTATATTTTGTGGGAGATATAGAGCGATGTACTCTTGAAACAAAGCAGGCGTATGCAGATGCTATGGAGTCCGGGGTATCTTTTATAAAAGAGCCGGAATGGGAATCCTATGGAGTGATTGTGGACGCGCTGTTCGGAATCGGACTGTCCCGAAAGCCGGAAGGAGCGTTTGCCCAGGTGATCCGGGAAATCAACCGTTCCGGCGCGGCGGTGCTTTCGGTAGATATTCCTTCCGGAGTAGACGCTGATACAGGAGAGGCACCGGGCGCGGCAGTGCAGGCGGATGTTACGGTATCCATGGCTGCGTACAAACGCGGACATGTGCTGGGAGACGGTGTAAATCACAGCGGTAAGGTGATTTGTGCAGATATTGGCATCGGAACAGATTTGTTTGATACGGCAGAGGGAGAGCAGTGTCCCCCATATGTGATCGAGGAGAGGGAATTGTCCCTGATCCCCAAAAGAAACAGAGATTCCAACAAAGGCACTTTCGGACGCGTTTTAGTAATCGGTGGCTCCAGAGGTATGTGCGGCGCGGCATATTTGTGTGCAAAGGCGGCATACAGAAGCGGCGCGGGACTGGTGGAAATCTTCACCTGCGAAGAAAACCGGCAGCCCTTGCAGATTTTGCTTCCCGAAGCGATCGTGACCGCATATACGGGCGATGTGCCGGAGCCCTCTCTTTTACAGTCCGCTTTGGAGCGGGCAAGGGTCGTTGTGATCGGGCCTGGGCTTGGGCGGGACAGCGGGGCAAGGATGCTGGTGCGGGAGACCTTCCGCAAGGTGCAGGTGCCCCTGATTTGTGATGCGGATGCGCTGAATGTATGTGCTGGGGAGTCTCTTGCATATCCCGGCGATGTACCGGTGATCGTAACGCCCCATCCCGGCGAGTTCTCCAGAATGACCGGACAGAGCATAGAAACGATTGCCGGGGATCCCCAGGGCAGCGCGGCGTGCTATGCCCGTGAAAACGGGGTGATTTGCGTATTGAAATTTGCGCGCACGGTCATTACGGACGGAAACACACTGTTTGTAAATATGAGCGGCAGTCCGGCTCTTTCCAAAGGTGGCAGCGGTGATCTTTTATGCGGTGTGATCGCCGGCATGCTGTGCAGTGGGCTGTCCCCTGTGGGCGCCGCTTCTATTGGCGTTTATGTACACGGGAGAGCCGGTGAAGCGGCGGAGAGTGTGTATGGGGAGTATTCGCCGCTGGCATCGGAGGTATGTGATAAGATTGCGGATGTGCTGAAAAATATCCGTTAAGCTGTAAAAAACTTCTCTCCTTTTGGGAGAGAAGTTTTTTCTTACCAATACAGTGATTTCAAATATTCAATGCCTGCCCGGGCGCATTCCAGCTGATCCATTCCCAGAGAGGGGCTGTCCTGTTCCACAATGATCCACCGGGCGCCTGCATCCTTTGCAGCCTCCAGAATGGAAGGAACATCAAGCATACCCTTACCTGCGGGACGGAATTCCATTTTGGATTCGCCCTCCTCCGCTTCGGTTTCGGGAAGCCCGATCAGCGCATACATATGCTCCGGCTTTTTGCCGCTCATATAAAAATCCTTCAGATGGACACAGGGGCAGCGACCGGTAAATTTACGGATATATGCGGCGGGATCCTCACCGGAAACTGTTACCCAGCAGGTATCAATCTCTGCCTGCAACTCTGCGGGAGTCAGATGATCGAACTGATATTCCAGCTTATACTGCCCGTCGATTTTTTCAAATTCAAATTCATGATTATGATACAGCATCTGAATGCCCCGTGCCAGGGCTTCTTTTCCAACATGGCGCATATTTTCCAGAATGGTTTCATAATCCTCGTCGCCGGGACGCTGTCCTTCCACCATGTAGGGATATGCGATATATTCTACCCCCAGTGTTTCATAAAGAGAAAGCTGATTTTCAAGATCGGTCGTGAGCATGTTGTAGGATACATGTGCGCTGATGATTTTCAGTCCCAGTTCATCGCACAGAGCGCGGAAATCTTTCGGATCCATGCCGTATGAGCCGCCGCAGGGTTCTATTCCGTCATATCCCATTTCGGCGATTTGGCGCAGGGTTTCTTTTACGTCCTTTTCCATAAAATCTCTGACGCCGTACAGTTGAATTGCAATTGGCAGAGCCATTGGAGAGCCT
>CANTEM010000175.1 GCA_947652805.1 uncultured Clostridia bacterium
AAAGAAAAGATCGCAGAATCAAGTGCTTTTCCATAAAATATGAAATTTGGATTCGTTTTATAAAAAATAATATGAAAAAATACGATTTTTCAGCTATTTTGTAATCGTAATGTGAGCCATGGCGATGAAAAGGAACTTTGTTTATACAAATCTCTTGACAAAGGCTGCACACCGTGCTATACTTTCCTACATCAGTATATAATAAAAGCTTTGACGGAGACAGTAGCAAAAAATCCTGCAAACTTCAGCGAACCGGGGACGGTGCAAGCCCGGTGTTTGTCTTTTTGCGAACATCACTCCCGAGCCGCAGGGCGAACAGCAGTAGCCCGTGCCGGTGCCCATCCGTTATCTTGGGCGCATATGACAGTATGCAGGTGGTTTGTAAGGGTTCCCCCTTGCCTTGCGGCAGGGGGGATTTTTATTATCCTGCATCGACAAAATACATATAGAAAGGTATGTAGGATCATGTACAAAAAAGTGCCGACAGATCTCAATTTTGTAGATCGGGAAAAAGAAACGCTGCAATTCTGGAAAGAAAACAAAATTTTTGAAAAAAGTATGGAAGAGCGGCAGGACTGCCCCAGCTATACCTTCTACGACGGTCCTCCCACCGCAAACGGCAAACCCCATATCGGGCACGTGCTCACACGTGTCATCAAAGATATGATTCCCCGTTACCACACCATGAAGGGCTGCAACGTCCCCCGGAAAGCGGGCTGGGACACCCACGGTCTGCCTGTGGAACTGGAAGTGGAAAAGCTGCTGGGAATCAACGGAAAAGAACAGATTGAAGAATACGGGATTGCACCCTTTATTGAAAAGTGCAAGGAATCCGTGTGGAAATACAAGGGCATGTGGGAAAACTTCTCCGGCACAGTAGGATTTTGGGCGGATATGGACAACCCGTATGTTACCTATCACAATACCTATATTGAGTCGGAATGGTGGGCGCTCAAGCAGATCTGGGATAAGGGACTGCTGTATAAGGGCTTCAAAATCGTTCCTTACTGCCCCCGCTGCGGAACCCCTCTCTCCTCTCATGAAGTAGCCCAGGGCTATAAAGATGTAAAAGAACGCTCCGCCGTTGTAAAAATGCCTATTGTGGGAGACGATGCAGCATTCCTCGTGTGGACCACCACACCATGGACGCTGCCCTCCAATGTGGCGCTGTGCGTGAATCCGGATGCGGAATATATCCGGGCGGCAAAAGGCGACGAAACCTTTATTTTAGCGCGCGCTCTTGCCGACAAGGTTCTCGGCGAGGGAGAATACACCGTTCTGGAATCCATGACGGGAAAATCTCTGGAATATAAGGAATATGAGCCCCTGTTCCGGTATGTTTCCCCGAAGGAAAAATGCTGGTATGTCACCTGCGACGATTATGTAACCATGGAAGACGGTACAGGCGTGGTTCATATCGCACCTGCGTTTGGTGAAGACGACGCGAAGGTTGGCCGTGCGTACGAGCTCCCCTTTGTACAGCTTGTAAACGCCAAAGGGGAGATGACTGAAGAAACAGAATGGCCCGGCGTGTTTGTAAAGGATGCGGATAAACTGGTGCTGCGCCGTCTGGAGGAGCTGGGACTGCTGTACTCCGCACCTCTGTTCGAACACAGCTATCCCCACTGCTGGCGCTGTGACACCCCCCTGATTTATTACGCAAGAGACAGCTGGTTTATCAAAATGACCGCTGTAAAGGATCGTCTGGTCGCCAACAACAAGACAATAAATTGGATCCCCAAATCCATCGGCGAGGGTCGGTTCGGCGACTGGCTGGAAAATGTACAGGACTGGGGCATCAGCCGAAACCGGTACTGGGGTACGCCCCTCAATATCTGGGAATGCTCCTGCGGACACCGGCACAGCATCGGTAGCATCGAAGAATTGCGCAGCATGTCTGAAAACTGCCCGGAGGATATCGAGCTGCACCGTCCCTATATTGACGCGGTAAAAATCAAATGCCCCCAGTGCGGCGGCGAGATGTCCCGCGTACCCGAGGTAATTGACTGCTGGTTCGACTCCGGGGCAATGCCCTTTGCCCAGCATCATTATCCCTTTGAAAATAAGGAGCTGTTTGAAGCTCAGTTCCCTGCCGACTTCATTTCCGAAGCGGTAGACCAGACCCGCGGCTGGTTCTATTCCCTGCTGGCAATTTCCACATTGCTCTTTGATAAGGCTCCCTACAAAAACGTCATCGTTTTGGGACTTGTGCAGGATGAGGACGGACAAAAAATGTCCAAATCCAAAGGCAATGCGGTGGATCCCTTCAATGCACTGGAAACCCATGGCGCCGATGCGATCCGCTGGTATTTCTATACCAACTCCGCTCCCTGGCTTCCTTCCCGGTTCAGTGACCGCGCCGTGACCGAGGGACAGCGCAAAGTCATGGGGACCCTCCAAAACACCTACGCATTCTGGGTGCTGTATGCCAACATTGATTCCTTTGATCCTACAAAATATAGTCTGGACGATTGTACCCTTACCGTAATGGATCGGTTTATCCTGTCCAGACTCAACACCATGATCCGGGGTATGGACGAAAATCTGGCAGCATACCGGATCCCGGAAGCGGCAAAATATCTTTCTTCCTTTATAGACGAACT
>CANTEM010000176.1 GCA_947652805.1 uncultured Clostridia bacterium
AGATAATCCGGAGCTGAAAAGTAGCTTGAAAAAGCATAGGAAGAGAAAAAGATAAAACCCATTCCTAAATAGGAATGGGTGAAATTGTGTATACAAACTTATCGCGAACACTCCTTATTCCACAGAGTTTTCCAAAGCTTTTGTGGAAAACATGTTCGTTGACAAACTGTACGTTGTAATGTAAAATATATGTATCATCAAAGGAGAATAACCGTGGAATTTTCAAAAAATCACAGTATCTGCTTTACCGGCCACCGACAGATTTTAGGAAAACATATCCATATCATCCCTGCCCGGCTGGAACGCACGATCATGCATCTGATCCGATTGGGTTACAAAAATTTTATTGCCGGCGGCGCCGTAGGATTTGATATGATCGCTGCGGAAACCGTCCTTTTAGCCCGGGAATACAATCCGGGCGTTACACTGTTTTTGGCGCTTCCCTGCCGGGATCAGACTGCCCGCTGGAAAAATCCTTCTGATATTGAACGGTATAACCGCCTGCTTCATGAGGCAGACGGCGTTCACTATATTCAGGATACATATTCCAGCACATGTATGCACAAGCGTAATCGCTGGATGGTAGATCACAGCGCTGCCTGTGTGGCGTATCTGAACGATACAGGCAGAGGGGGAACAGCGTATACGGTAAAGTATGCGTATGAACAGGATTTGCCTGTAGTCAATCTGGCGAACAGCAGCTATCTGGAAGCCTTTGGGGAAGAATAGGCAAAAACAAAAGCGCGGTCTTTAAAGCACGCGCTTTTTCCTAATTTAATATGTTGGACTGTCCAGCCGCCATGCGCCGTCTTCATAGAGCATCTGCACTTCTACTAAAACATCTTCTTTACCGTCCACATAGGACTGTACTTCCACTACTGCACTGTTTCCTTTTTTGCTGATTACCTGCACATCTGTACTATATGTCCGGGCTTCTATAATGGGAATCTCCTTGCGCACTGCAAGGATGCCGCTCTCCGTTTCCATATACCGGGCATAGGTTGCAGTGACTCCTTCATCGGAAATCCCACTGAACGCCATTTGATACAGATAGGCACAGTAATCCTTGGAATATACCTTTTCTGTTGCTTCCTTAATACGGTCAATGGAATCAAAACCGGTGCTTTTATCTACCGGGAGATATTGCAGAAGGGTGACGCTTGTTTTGATCTCTTTCGCAAACACATCAGCTGCTTCACTGTCCGCGTCTACAGCTGCCAGTCCCTTTCCAAAATAAATTTCATTGATTGGTATACTTTCTGCAATCAACTTTGCCCCGGCTTCACTAATTTCTTTATCGGTAAAGGCAGATCCGCCGCAGCCTGCAAAAAGCAGGATTACGAACAGGGCTGCACATATGGATAAAAAGTTTCTTTTCATATCCTATCCTTACGCTTCCTCCGAAGGCGCTTCCGTCTGTTCCTCAGTCTCGCCAGCGGCAGCTTCTTCGGTTTCTGCATCCTCTTCTATTTTCTCTGCCACTGCAAAGCTTACAATAGAAGCATCCTCTGCAAGACGCATGACACGCACGCCGGTTGCGCTGCTTCCTTTCAGGAGAGATACCTCCGATGCTGCAATCCGGATCAGTGTGCCTGTATCTGTAATGAGCATCAAATCTTCCTCTTCTGTTGCCACTGCTACGCCGCACAGCTTACCGGTTTTTTCAGAAATACTCTGACAGCGCACACCCATATTGGGTCGGTTTTTCCGGCGGAAGTTGGAGAAGGGCACCCGTTTGCCGATTCCCTTTTCCGTAATAGTGACCATATAATGGGTTTCCTGCCATTCCGGATCGTTTTCTACAATGACAGCACCCACTACCCGGTCGCCTTCCCGGAGTCGGATACCGGTTACACCACGGGAGGTTCTGCCTACTACCCGGACATCGCTTTCCGCGAAGCGGGAGCCTTGTCCGTCGGCGGTAGCGATCAGGATATCCGCATCACCCATGGTTCTGTCTACAAAGATGAGGCTATCTCCCTCATCCAGATTGATTGCGATTTTACCGCCCTTGCGCTGATATTCAAATTCGCTAAGAGCTGTCCGTTTGATCACACCCGCCTGGGTAACCATAACGAGATATTCGTCGCTGGCAAAGCCTGCAATAGAGATAATCGCGGTGACGCTTTCTCCCTCTTCCAGATCCAGCAGATTTACGATATTCGTTCCCTTTGCTGTGCGGGACGCTTCCGGAATCTGGTATGCTTTTTTCGCAAAGACCTTACCCCGGCTGGTGAACAGGAGCAGATAGGAATGGCTGTCCGCCACGATCACCTTTTCCGTGTAGTCCTCTTCCTTCATGGTGAGTCCGGCTTTGCCCATGCCGCCCCGCCGCTGGGCGGCATATACGTCTGCGGGCTGCCGCTTCACATATCCGGTTTTGGTCATGGTGATGATACACTTATGCTGTTCGATGAGATCCTCAAGCTGGATTTCATCGTGAGATTCCACCAGTTCTGTCTTTCTTCCGTCTGCAAATTTCCGGCGGATTTCAGACAGCTCATCCTTGATAATTCCCTTCTCTTTTTTCAGTATATGTCAATTTTATGTCACTTCTCAAAATTCATGTC
>CANTEM010000177.1 GCA_947652805.1 uncultured Clostridia bacterium
GATTCTCCTTTTCGAACTTTTCTGGGTCTGCTTCTTTTTCTTTCCCAATCTCCCGTCATACTCATCCACGCAAATACAAGAGAACCGCCTCGGGAAACAATATTCATTTTCCGCTTATGCTTTTTGATTTGTTCTATTGTTTTTCTGGTGATGCCGCAATGGAGCGTTACAAAATCCACCCCGTCTTCCGCATGCAGACGGATCACGTCAATAAAATCCTTTGCGGTTAGGGTTGCAAGGTCTCTCTGATAATGGATGACGCTATCGTATACCGGAACAGTGCCGATCATTGCAGGGCACTCGGCGGTCAACTTTTTTCTGAAGGGCTGGGTGTTTCCGTGAGAGGACAAATCCATAATGGCTTCTGCGCCCATATGCACTGCTGTCATCACTTTTTCCATTTCCACATCATAATCCTTGCAGTCTCTGGAAACACCGAGATTCACATTGATTTTGGTGCGCAGCATGGAACCAACGCCGTTTGGATCAATACAGGTATGGAGTTTGTTTGCGCAAATTGCAACGTGACCGCCAGCAACCCATTCCCGGATTTCTTCTGCGCTGCGATATTCTTTTGCTGCAACTGCTTCCATTTCGGGCGTAATGATACCGCGTTTTGCCGCATCCATTTGTGTTGTGTAATTTCTCATTTTTGTTTGTCCTTTCAGATATTCGATATGGTATAAGCATGGTGCAGAGGTCCTGCACCATTTCCTAAATCAAGCATGGCGGAAAGAGCGCCGGAAAGGTATTCTTTCGCATATTGGACAGCTTCCTCCATAGCACAGCCCTTAGCAAGATAAGCTGCAATTGCAGAAGACAGGGTGCAGCCTGTACCGTGGGCATTGGCGTTCTTTATGCGCTTGCCAACAAACCAAATTATATTTTTGCCGTAACACAATACATCGTCTGCATCTGCCGAACAGTGCCCGCCCTTTACCAAAACGGCGCATCCGTACTGCTCTCCGAGCAGCCGTGCCGCCGTTGACATATCCTCCTTACAGCGGATCGGCTTTTGCAGCAGAAGCTCTGCTTCCGGAATGTTCGGCGTGATCAGTGATGCCATTGGCAAAAGCCGATCCGTTAGCACAGATACAGCATCTGCATCTATAAGCCGCGCGCCGCTTGATGCAAGCATGACAGGATCTATCACGATATTTCGCGCTTTATACTGCACGAGCTTCTCTACGGTTGCTTCTATTAACTGCGCAGAAGAAATCATTCCTATTTTTACTGCGTCCGGGAAAATATCCTCGAATACAGCGTCCAACTGGGCTTTCAGAAAATCCGGCGATACTTCCAGAATGCTGCGGACACCGACGGTATTCTGTGCTGTCAGTGCGGTGATTGCGCTCATCGCATAAACACCATTTATAGTCATGGTTTTGATATCTGCCTGAATACCAGCGCCGCCACTGCAGTCACTTCCTGCGATGGTTAATACTGGATGCAGTTTCATTGGCACAGCACCTCCGCTTTTTTTCGTAATTCGGCAGCAGCCGTTTTTATGTTCTGCGCACCGAAAATCCCAGAAACTACAGCAATGCCTGCCATACCGCCGCCTTGCAGACTGTCAGCATTGTCCAAACAAATTCCACCGATTGCAACAGCAGGAATAGAAACAGATTTGCAAATTTCATGCAGCTGACCGGCTGTAATACGAACAGCATTCTTTTTGGTCGGGGAGGGGAATACTGCTCCAACGCCAAGATAGTCTGCGCCTGCCGACTGGGCCGCCAGCGCCTGCTTTACCGTTTTTGCAGTTGCTCCGATTATAAAATCCTCCCCGGCCATTTTGCGGATCTCGGAAACGGGCATGTCCTCAATGCCGACATGAACGCCGTCCGCCCCGCTTTGCAGGGCTACGTCTACATTGTCATTGATGATTAAAGGAACATTGTAACGGTGGCACAAGGTCTTGATTGCAACTGCTTCCTGGATAAACGCTTCCGATTCCAAATGCTTTTCCCGGAGCTGAACCATTGTAACGCCGCCTGTTAGTGCGTCTTCTATTTGCGTATATAAAGTTTTCGCGCCGACAAAGGAACGGTCTGTTACCGCATACAAAAGCAGCTGCCCACGGTCAAATTTCATTTTCAGCAGAATACCTTTCTATATATTTTTTTACATTTGCACATTCCATGAATCCACTCATGATACATGCGCCGGCAGCTCCCGCGCTGCGTACAGCACTATAATTAGACGCGGCTATTCCGCCGATTGCATACACGGGAACGGAGACACTTTCACAAATCTTATGCAGAAATGTAGTCCCCCGACCCGGCAGTCCCGCTTTGCAGTCTGTATCGAAGATATGTCCTGCTGTGATGTAGGTGCAGCCGCAGCGTTCCGCTTCTATTGCTTCTTCTATGGAATGGCAGGAGGCTCCGATAACGGAAAAGCAGGATTTTTCTTCTGCGGTCATTTTCCGCAGTATATGCAGAGGGAGATGAATCCGATCTGCACCAAGGCGAGCGGCTGCATTGCTGTAAGTATGCAGGATGCAGGGGGTTTTATATGTACTGCATATTACAAGCACCTGTCTGGCAAGGGCTATGTAGTCCC
>CANTEM010000178.1 GCA_947652805.1 uncultured Clostridia bacterium
CCAACTGGTATGTACGCCGGTGCCGGGAACGGTTCTGGGCAAGCGAAATGAGCGATGACAAAATCGCCGCATACATGACCCTGTATCATGTGCTGGTGGAAACGGCAAAAGCCGCCGCGCCCATGCTTCCCTTCATGGCGGAAGATATTTACCGCAACTTAGTCTGCACTGTAGACAATACTGCCCCTGCAAGCGTACATCTGTGCGACTTCCCGCAGTGGGACGCCTCCCGGATTGATCCTGCTCTGGAAGACGAAATGGAATTTATTCTGAACGTAGTCACCCTGGGACGCAACGCGAGAAACGCCGCAAATATCAAGAACCGGCAGCCCCTGTCCGATATCCATGTAAAAACAGACCGCACCGTCAGCGACTTCTACAAGGATATTGTAAAAGACGAACTGAATATAAAGGACGCAGTATTCACAGAAGATATTTCCGCGCTGTCCTCCTACAGCTTTAAGCCCCAGTTGAAAACAGTAGGTCCGAAATACGGCAAGGTGCTGGGACAAATCCGCCAGCATCTCTCCGATCTAGACGGCAACGCCGCTATGGCGGAGCTGGAGCAGAGCGGAGCCCTGCGATTCGACGCAAATGGAACCGCTGTGGAGCTTTCCAAAGAAGATCTGCTGATCGACGTACAGCAGAAGGAAGGTTATCAATCCGTCTCCGACATGGGCATCACAGTAGCCCTCTGCACCGTCCTGACCGACGCGCTGATCGAAGAAGGCTTTGTACGCGAACTGATTTCCAAGGTACAGACTATGCGCAAGGATGCAAACTTTGACGTAATGGATCACATTGCCGTAGCGATTACCGGCAGCGCTAAGGTTGAGGCAATCCTTTCCAATGATCCCGCCGTGTTCAAGGAAGCGGTGCTATGCGATGCCCTGTCCTTTACAGCCGGCAGCGATACGCCGGATACATCCAAGGAATGGAATATCAACGGTGAAAAAACCACCATTTCTATCTGCCGGATCCAATAAAATATGAAATGAGGGAGACGCCTCCATAGGCGTCTCCCTCATAAAATTTGAAAGTGAGTATTTTATGAAAAGACCAACTCAGGCAGAGTGTAATCCCTTTCCCTACAGCGATAGCAACAAACGGTATCATACCTTTGCATACTATCTGCACAAACGGTTCGGGGAGAAATGCGCCCGCATCGCTCTGGACGCCGGTTTTACCTGCCCCAATATAGACGGAACCTGCGGCACGGGCGGCTGTATCTACTGTCTGAACGGATCCGCATCCGCCGCAGGTGCGAATCTGGCCGAGCAATATGCCGCCGGCATCGCTGCCATGCAAAACAAATGGAACTGCAAAAAACTTATTCCCTATCTGCAAGCCCATACCAATACATATGCGCCTGTGGAAGCCCTGCGCCGTGTATATGAACAGGCGCTGTCCCTGCCCGGGGCGGTGATGCTGGCAATCGCCACCCGCCCGGATTGCCTTTCTCCGGAGATTATTTCCCTCCTTGCAGAAATCTCTCAAAAAATCCCCCTGCTTGTGGAGCTGGGACTTCAAACAGTTCATGACGATACTGCGGCGCGCATCAACCGGGGACACGCCTATGCCGTATTTCTGGACGGCTATACCCGATTGAAACAGGCAGGCGGCGATATTGCAGTCTGTGTGCATTTGATCAACGGACTGCCAGGCGAGAATAAAGCGCATATGATCGAATCCGCCAAAACTGTAGCGGCGCTACATCCGGATATGGTCAAGCTGCATTTGCTCCACGTTCTGCGCGGTACGCCTTTGTACGCCCTGTATCAGCAGGGCGCGTATACACCCATGGAGCAGAAGGAATATGTGGACATCGTGTGCGATCAAATGGAACTGTTCCCGCCGAAAACAGTGATCGCACGGGTCACCGGAGACGCACCGGAAGCACTGTTGGTTGCACCGCTGTGGTGCAGGAGAAAAACCGCCGTTACCAACGATATTGATAAAGAGCTATACCGGAGGGGCTCCTTTCAGGGAAGCAAATATTCCATTTAAAAAAGGCAGTGATTCATTTAGAATCACTGCCTTTTAGCTTATGAGTCTGCATAGACATTCCCTATATAATTCCCCGGTACGGCGCAAAATATTTTCCGGTATCTTATCAAAGGCAAACGCACCGTTGATTTGATTCTGCAGCAGCCAGTCACGCAGCAATTGTTTATCAAACGACTGGGGCGAAACACCAACCTCATAACTTGCCGCATTCCAATATCTGCTTGAATCCGGTGTAAATATTTCATCAGCCAGAACCAATTCCCCCTGTGCATTCAAACCAAATTCAAACTTTGCATCTGCAATAATCATTCCTTTGGAATACGCATATTCGCTGCACACATGATAAAGCTGAAAACAAGCGTCTACAATGCTCCTTGTCATTTTATCGCCCAACTGCACTGCAATCGCTTCCATGCTCACATATTCGTCATGTCCCACATCACGTTTTACAGCAGGTGTGAGAACAGGCTTCTCCAATCTTTGCGCCAGCTTATAGTCCTTTTCAAATGAGCATTCTCCTTTTTGATAAGCCCTCCACAAGCTTCCGAA
>CANTEM010000179.1 GCA_947652805.1 uncultured Clostridia bacterium
ATACCCATTAAAACAGAAAGGGTTTTGAGACCTGGAAGAAGGGCGTTTCCCAGAGCGTCTCTCACTAAAGTAAGGAAATAAGAAACACTGTAGGTCTCGATCGCCCCCTGAGCGTCCCCCGCCCCCTCTACCTGCTGGCGGATTTCCGGTGGAAGCTGCTGCAAATAACTGTCATATGCATGATCCGCAGCTTCCTCAGGCTCCTTATCAAACTGGAACTGATACGGCATGTCCTCCGCAGCTGCACTTACAATGCAGAATGGCAATAAGGTCAGCAGAAAGAAAGCTGCAAACAGCCGTTTTCTTTTTTTCTTTTTCATACATCCTATTCCTTTTCAACATGAAAGCCCTATAGCAGCTCTGCCGCCACTTGAAGCAGTCTGGAAATCAGCGGCAAACTGAGCAGTATCAGCTCCCCTTTCCCGGCAAGCACCGCTGCTGTGGCGAGCATTCCCTCTCCTGCACTCCTGCACAGTTCTGCAGTAAAGGCAGATATATATGCAATTCCAAGGGCCTTCAACAGAATTTCCGCATAGCCGGAAAATGCCGATTCCCTCGCCGCCTCTACAATGGTGTTTACAGCGGTAAATGCACCGCCCTCTAAAATATACAAGGCGATCACAAGGACAGCTGCCGCTCCACACAGCATTGCAAAAGCAGCACTTTTCTCCCGCAGAATGAGTACGGCACACAGGCCCAGCACCGCAATTCCGCACAGCCGCAATATATCTGCCATTACAGACCAAACACCGCCTGCACCGTTTCAAATAAGGTGCCGATTTCGCCTACCAGCATTAAAAGCACCACAACAATACCGACTACCGTTACAAGCATGGCCTGTTCATCCCGTCCGGCACGTTGAAGAATCTGATTCGCTACCGCTACCAAAATTCCAACGCCAACTGTTTTGAGTATCAATGAAACATCCATAATCTACCCGCTGTTATATAATTAGTAAAAGCACCGACGCCGCCGCAAGCAGCGGCAGCATCCTGTATATTTTCAATCGTCCCGGTAGCTGCGTGCGAAGGTCCGAACTGGCGCTGCACAAGCGTTCTTTCGTGAAAGCACACAGCTTTGCCTGTTCCGACGCATATCCGCCGCCAATCGCACCGGCAAAGGAGCATAGCTGATCAAAGATTTCCGGCAGCAAATCTTTTTCTACGCTGCATATCGCAGCTGCCAATCCGTCACGCCGCAAAATATATAGAAATCCGATTTCCTGTAAAAAAGTATTTTGATAATCCTCAAAAATTCTCCCAAGAGGCAGCCGAAACGTTTCTATACTTTCTCCAATATAAGAAATCAAATCTCCCAGCGCTTCCAAAAGCGCAAGCTTATTCTTGATTTTTTCGCACATATTTCCGCCAAAAAAAGCTGCTGCTGTAAAAACAAGTGCAGCCCCCGCCAGCTTTAGCATACCGCCGCCTCACCGGCGCCAAGCCGGCTGATATCCAGATCATATCCGGACTGGGAGCGTTCCAGTCCCACTGCATATGTAAATGCCCCGGAATCAATCAATTTGCGCATGAAAGGTCGAACGCAAAGTTCTTCCAAGCTTCCCGCGTGCGCAGTCACCACTGTAGGCACCCCGGCGCCAAAGCTTGTATAAATCGCCCCAGCATCTTCTTCACTCCCGATTTCATCACACAAAATCAATTGGGGAGATAAGGTTCGCACCGCAGTTTCCATTCCTTTGGCTCTTGGATATCCGGACAGGGCATCACAGGTCAGCTCACCCCCAAGAGAACCGCATATTTCAAAGCGTGTGTCTATCACCGCGATCCGGAGGTTATAGGGTTTTCCCCCAAGTCTTGCTGCAATCTCCCGCAGAGCAGTGGTTTTTCCCACACCGGGAGGAGAATATAAAATTGCCCCGCGAAATCCTTCCTCCATGATCAATCGGCAAATCCCATCTGCTGCGCCGGGAATCCGATGTGGAATTCGTATCGCTACAGATGAGATATCTGTAACTGACAGAATCTTTCCGCCCTCTGTTACCGCACGACCGCATACGCCGACCCGGATTCCGCCTTCCGTACAAATATACCCCTCTTTCATCGTTTCACTATGGCAGTAAAGAGAGTTTCCGCATAGAGAACGCACGACTGTAGACAGTTCATCCGCCGTAGGCGATATCCCACAGGATACATTTTTATTCCCGACACACAAGAACATGGGACATCCGATTCGCAGACGGATTTCACTGATCATTCCGTGATACAAAGCGGCAGTTTTTTTTGCCGCATCCGTCAGCCGCATCGGCAGATATGCCAAAGCCGCCTCTTCATTAAAATCCTTTCCTTTTGTCATTTCCACTCATCCTTTCCATTTCTGCTATCCGTACACTGCCCGGATTCAGTTTAGTAATATATACTCGGACAAGTCAAACAATATGACCGCACCACATAAAAAGTATAAAAAAGCCAGTGCAGAGCGACACGCTGCACTGGCAAAAAATAAAAATATACTATCGTTTATTCACGGTCCCTTTCCTGTCGCCAAAAGTATTGTACACATTTTTTAATTCGCAAAGTGCACTTGCAACTGCCG
>CANTEM010000180.1 GCA_947652805.1 uncultured Clostridia bacterium
CAGGATTTCCGGTATATATTATCCGGATGCCGGAAAGATTTATGTGAATGGCGAAGCTGTTTCCATACGCTCCCCTGAGGATGCATTTGCATGCGGAATCGGGATGATTCACCAGCACTTTAAACTGGTTGATGTTTTTACAGCTGCGGAGAATGTGGTTTTAGGTCTGCACGGGAAAGCGGGCAGTCTGAAAAATGCAGTCGTAAAAATACGCGATATCTGTGAAAAGTATGGGTTTGAGATAGATCCCAGCCAAAAGGTATATACTATGTCTGTTTCTCAGAAACAGACGCTGGAAATTGTCAAGGTACTGTACAGAGGCGCGGATATCCTGATACTGGACGAGCCTACAGCGGTTCTGACACCCCAGGAAACACAACGTCTTT
This sequence comes from uncultured Clostridia bacterium, assembly GCA_947652805.1. GTDB lineage: Bacteria > Bacillota > Clostridia > Oscillospirales > CAG-272 > Avispirillum. Next base: position 387 of record CANTEM010000180.1, read on the forward strand.
TTCATGTGATCCGGAATATGAAAAAAGCCGGGAAGGCTGTGGTGATCATTACCCACAAGCTTCACGAGGTGCTTTCCGTATCGGATCGGGTCACGATCCTGCGCCGTGGTGAATATGTGGATACAGTACCCACCGGGGATGCCACTGTGCAGTCTCTCACAGAAATGATGGTGGGAAAAAAGATCGCATTGGATATAGAGCGTCCTCCTGTGCAAAATCCGAAAGAGTGTATTGCGGTGAAGGGGCTGACTGTGGAAGGACAGGACGGCGTGCGCCTGTTGGACAATGTTTCCTTTACAGCAAACAGCGGCGAGATTTTGGGCATTGCCGGCATATCGGGATGCGGGCAGAAGGAACTGCTGGAATCTATTGCAGGACTACAGAAGGTCAGCGAGGGTACCAGTATTTTGTACACAGCACCCGATGCAGACGCTTCTGTTGAATTGGTTGGGAAAAATCCCAAGCAGATTCGGGAAATGGGGATTTCTCTTTCCTTTGTACCGGAGGATCGGCTCGGTATGGGGCTGGTAGGCACTATGGGTATGACGGATAATATGATGCTCAAAAACTATCGCCGAGGACATACGCCGTTTATGGAGCGCAGGGAACCGAGGGAGCTTGCGGAAAAAATCCGTGAGGATCTGGAGGTGGCAACGCCGGGGATCAATGTACCGGTGCGGCGTCTTTCCGGAGGAAATGTACAGAAGGTGCTGGTAGGCAGGGAAATTGCTGCGGCGCCAACGGTGCTTATGACCGCATATGCCGTGCGCGGATTGGATATTCACACTTCGTATACGATCTATCATCTGCTGAACGAGCAGAAAAAAGCAGGGGTTGCCGTCATTTATGTTGGCGAGGATCTGGACGTGCTTTTGGAGTTGTGCGACCGTATTCTGGTGTTATGCGCCGGCCGCGTGAATGGAATTTTAGATGGAAAATCTGCGACGAAAGAAGAAGTAGGAATGCGGATGACACATTTGCAAAAGGAGGACAGCGGTGATGCAAAGTGAAGCCGGAACGATTGCAGCAAAGAAAAAATACCGGGAACCGTTGGCACGTATTGCCAAACGGGATACTATGCCTGTTCTGCTGTCATGGGGAATCCGCGCAGTTGCGGTGCTGCTTTCCTTGGTTGTCAGCGCGATAGTAATATACGCTATAACAAAAATGAATCCGATAAAAGTGTATGGTTCAATGTTTGAGGGGGCGTTCGGATCCCAGCGAAAAATCTGGATCACTATTCGGGATACAATGTCTCTGTTGTGTATCGGCGTTGCCCTTGCTCCTGCGTTTAAAATGCGTTTCTGGAATATTGGCGCAGAAGGACAGGTGTTGGCTGGGGGCATTGCAACAGCGGCATGTATGATTTATTTAGGCGATGTGTTGCCTACATATGCTTTATTTATTGTAATGATCGTAACCAGCTGTTTGGCAGGTGCCTTATGGGGCGTGATCCCGGCATTGTTTAAATCCCGTTGGGGCACCAATGAAACCTTGTTTACCCTAATGATGAACTATGTAGCGATCCAGATCACCTCGTACTGTGTTGCCCTGTGGGAAAATCCGTATGGTTCCAACTATGTGGGTATTATCAATCCCAGGACAAAGGCAGGCTGGTTCCCGGAATTGTTTGGAAAACAGTACATGCTGAATGTGATCATTGTTTTGACACTGGCTGTGGGTATGTTTATTTATCTGCGGAGCACAAAGCATGGGTATGAGATTTCTGTTGTAGGACAGTCGGAGAATACAGCTCGGTATGCCGGAATCAATGTGGGAAAAGTGTTTGTCCGCACGATGCTGATATCCGGTGCAGTTGCAGGGCTGACCGGGTTTATTGCGGTATCTGGTTCCAGCCATACAATTTCTGTAAATACTGCCGGCGGCAGAGGGTTTACTGCAATTATTGTGGCGTGGATGGCAAAATTCAACACGATCACTATGGCGGTTATCTCTCTCCTGCTTATTTTTCTGGAGAAGGGTGCCAACGAAATTGCGTCCAAGTTTGGACTGAACGATTTTGCGTCTCAGATCATAACAGGCATTATATTGTTCTTTATTATCGGCAGTGAATTTTTTATTAACTACCGGATTATCTGGCGCAGTAAGAATAAGGAGGCGATGTGACATGCTGAAAATTGCTGTCTGTGATGACGAGCC
>CANTEM010000181.1 GCA_947652805.1 uncultured Clostridia bacterium
CAGCAGATGCTGCAGGCACAGTAGGCGCTTGTCACTACATTTCCCAGGGATTGTCTGTCTTACTGTCCTGTACAGGTATGCGTCTGTTCACCTCTTTTTTGCACACTGCCCCCTGTGGCAGCGTGCAAATCGCTGTTACAGTTCTCATCTATGTATTTTTGCTGATTCTTTTCGGATCCGTTTCACGCGCAGATCTCCGATATGCGAAAAAGATGCTGCTGCATACTTGACTTTATTCTCTGCTATGGTAAAATAATATTTGATACTTATTTAAGGAAGGATTTCCCAAACACATGAAAGAATACCACAATACATTTGATCCGTCTCCATATATGCCCAAGGCAAAAGAAATTTTGCAGAAAATGACCTTGAAAGAAAAAATCGGTCAGCTGCATCTTTTGGGTACTGTACGGAATCTGGATGAAGATTTGGTTCGCTCCGGCACAATCGGCGCATTCCTGAACGTGCCGGATGTGAAAATGGCAAACCGACTCCAGCGGCTTGCTGTGGAAGAAAGCCGTCTTGGCATTCCGCTGATTATCGGTCACGATATGGTGCACGGAGACAGAACCCTGTTCCCCGTTCCCCTTGGCGGCGCCGCAAGCTGGGATATGGAACGCATTGAAAATTCCGAACGGATCTCCGCAATGGAAACCTCCGCCGAAGGAATCAACTGGGTGTACTCTCCCATGATTGACATTTCCAGAGAACCCCGCTGGGGAAGAATCGCAGAAGGTGCCGGCGAGGACAAGCTCCTTGGCAGCGCTGTTGCAGCCGCTCGAATTCGTGGATTCCAGACGATCAATCCGGAGACTGGTTATCCCTATGTTGCCGCATGCTTTAAGCATTACTGCGGCTACGGACTGAGCGAAGCAGGCAGAGACTATGAATCCTGCGATATCAGCGAACGCACCCTCCATGGGGAATATCTGCCCGTATATAAAGCCGCTGTGGAAGCCGGCGCTATGACCTGCATGTCCTCCTTCAACTCTCTCAACGGAGTTCCGGTAAGCGGTTCCAGATACTACCTTACCGAGCTGCTGCGGGAAATCTGGGGCTTTGCCGGATTTGTCGTATCCGACTGGACGAGCGTGGAAGAACTGGTCAACCACCGGGTTGTCAAAGATAAAAAGGATGCAGCGCGCCGCGCCCTTCTTGCAGGCTGCGATATGGATATGCACTCCTGCGCTTATGTGGAATATCTGGAAGCCCTTGCAGAAGAGGTGCCGGAAATTCTGCCCGCTATTGATGAAAGCGTTCTGCGCATTCTGTGCGTAAAATTTGCCGCAGGTATTTTTGCAAATCCCTACCGAGACGAGGACACCAGCAATGCATTCCTCAAGGAAGAATACCGGGACGCAGCAAGGGATCTTGCTGCCCACTCCATGGTACTGCTGAAAAATAAAGAAAATACCCTGCCCCTGAAACGGGACAAGAAAAAATATCTGGTAACCGGTCCCATGGCAGATGCCCAGTATGAAGCAATGGGCGTTTGGGGCGGACGGTGCGATCCTGCTACTGTTATCACCGTGCGCAATGCATTGGAAAGAGAAGAAGGGATTGAAACCGTATATCTTGCAGGCTGCGACTTTGAAGGCACCGACCGGGCGAAATTCAAAGAAGCCGCGCGGCTTGCAGCCGGCTGTGACGGAATCATTTTCGTATGCGGCGAGCCTTGTCAGTGGGCAGGAGAAGGCGGCGGAAGAATCGACATTGATTTGCCGGACATTCAATATGAATACCTGAAGCTGCTGCGAGGTCTGAAAAAGCCCCTTGTTTCCGTACTGCTCACTGCACGTCCCCTTGCCTGCTCCCGTTTGGATGAAATGTCCGACGCACTGCTCCTCGGCTGGCATTCCGGCGTGGAAGCAGGAAATGCAGTCCGTCAGCTTCTGATGGGTGATCTCTCCCCCAGCGGCAGATTGCCGGTTACCTTCCCCCGAGCAACAGGACAGATTCCGATTTATTACGCAAGCCTTTCTGCCGGTCGTCCCAGAAGTCTCTTCCCCCGCCGGTACAGAGACTGCCCCGCCGATCCTCTTTATCCATTCGGATACGGACTGACCTACAGCACGGTTGTATACGATGATATCACCATTGAAAATCCGGATCTGCGTCCCGGAGAAGAACTGCGCGCCAGCGTTACCATATCCAACACCGGCGATGTTGCTGTAGAAGAAGTAGTGCAGGTGTATTTCTGCGATATTGTTTCCTCTATCGCAACACCGGATAAGCTGCTGTGCGATTTTGAGAAGGTTTCCCTGGAAGCCGGCCAGACCAAGAAAATTTCTTTCTCCATTCCTTCTGACCGTTTTACCTTCCTGAATGAAAAACTGGAAAAGGTGCTGGAGCCAGGTGACTTCCGCCTGTATATCGGCGCAGATTCTACCTGCGATGCGTTTGCACCCTTCACTGTTGTCCAGTAACTGAATTACTCCTTATCCTCTAACGCCTCCTTATACATAAGGGGGCGTTTTTTACAAATTCTTCCTGTAACCCTTGACAAAAACATTGCATGATATTATAATGATATCACTTCC
>CANTEM010000182.1 GCA_947652805.1 uncultured Clostridia bacterium
CCGCAGCAGAAAGCCCTTGTTTTTGGAGATCGGTTTCCTTTCCGATATTTGTTTGACGACTATGGATTGGAATATTACGCCGCATTTGCAGGTTGCTCCGCCGATGCGGAAGTAAGTTTTGAAACGGTTATTTCTTTGGCGGAAAAGCTGGACGCATTGGAGCTTCCGGCTGTATTGGTGTCGGAAACTTCCGATCAGACATTGGCAAAGGCAATTGTAGAAAGCTCCCAAACGAAGGATCAGGAGATTTTGGTGCTGGATTCCATACAGTCTGTCACCGGGGATCAGATCGAAAAGGGTATGACCTATCTTTCAGTTATGGAAGAAAACCTTGCGGTGCTGGGCAGCACACTGGAAAAGCAGAAGTAAGGGAGAGGATTATGGCACAGCTTATCTGCCAGAATCTGGCGCTTGGATATGAAGGCAAACGGATCGCGGAAAATTTGTCTTTTACTGTGGAAGCGGGGGACTATCTCTGTATTGTAGGCGAAAACGGCTCCGGGAAAAGCACGCTGATCAAAACAATTTTGCGGCTGGTGTCCCCCTTGGCAGGCAGTGTTCAGTTAGGGGACGGACTGCGTGCCCGTGAAATCGGATATTTGCCCCAGCAGTCTGCTGCGCAACGGGATTTTCCTGCCTCTGTGCAGGAAATTGTTTTGTCAGGATGTCTCAACCGCTGTGGGCTGCGCCCCTTTTATTCCAGAGAAGAAAAGAATTTGGCAAATGCCAATATGAAACGGCTGGGGATTGATACCTTAGCCCGCAGATGCTATCGGGAGCTGTCCGGAGGACAGCAGCAGCGGGTGCTTCTTGCCCGTGCGTTATGTGCAACCCGCAAGCTGCTGCTTTTGGATGAGCCGGCGGCGGGACTGGATCCGGCGGCAGGTGCAGAAATGTATCAGATAATAGAAATGCTGAACCGCTCAGACGGGATTACAGTGATTATGATTTCCCACGATATTGCGGCGGCAGTAAAGTATGCCAATCATATTCTGCATATCGGCGGAAAAGAGCAGCTTTTTTTCGGTACCGCGGAAGCGTACAGAAGGAGCGGATTGTACCGTGAAATACAGGAAGGACACAGCAGCGGCGATGGCAAATCTATTGAATAAGCTTGTTTTTTACTTTGAATATCCTATCGTCCGGTATGCGCTGATTGCAGGCGTACTGATTTCTCTGTGTGCCGCTCTTTTGGGTGTAACCTTGGTATTAAAGCGGTATTCCTTCATAGGGGACGGACTGTCCCATGTTGCGTTTGGCGCAGTGGCAATCGCATCGGTGCTGCGGGTTTCCAGCAGCATGCTTGTTGTGATGCCTGTGACGATTTTGTTTGCCATACTGCTCCTTTGTGCCGGCAGAAACGCGAAAATCAAAGGGGATGCTGCGATTGCCATGCTGTCTGTAGGCGCGCTTGGTGTGGGATATTTATTGATGCATGTATTCGGCGCCTCCTCCAATATATCCGGAGATGTTTGTACGTCCCTGTTTGGTTCAGCGTCTATTTTGACTCTGACCGCTGTAGACGTATGGGTTTGTGTAGTCATGTCTGCATTGGTAATTGCCGTATACCTACTATTTTATAATAAAATATTTGCAGTGACCTATGATGAAACCTTTGCCCGCGCCACGGGAATCCGCACAGGTGTGTATAAGCTGATTCTGGCTGTTGTAACAGCGGTGATTATTGTACTTGCTATGAATCTTGTAGGTTCCCTGCTTATTTCTGCGCTGATTATTTTTCCTGCTTTATCTGCAATGCGGGTATTCCGAAGCTTTCGTGCCGTTGTTTTGTGCAGTGCTGTTTTTTCAGTTGTTTGTGCGGCTTGCGGAATCTTGATTTCCGTATTATTTGCTTCTCCTGCCGGTGCTACAATTGTATGTGTAAATATTGCCGCATTTGGAATATTCACTGTTTTGGGGTTTGTGAAAGGGCGACGGAATTAGCGTGCATATTTTTGTGCAACTCTACAAAAGACGTTTTTTGCTGGATTTGTTCATTTTTTCATGGTAAAATAATTTCTGGTTCCGCAAATTGCTGCTTTTGCTGTTATGTACATATGCTTGCAGCATACTTATGAATGACAAGATTAACTGCGATACGATAGGGAGTTTGCTTATGTGGATAAAAATTGCCCCTGAGAAAAAGATGCGAAATATTATTTTGTATGGTATAGCTGCTGTTCTGTTTGCTATAGCCGCGTTTGTTGCCGGCGCACATCCGGCAATCTGTATCGGCGGCGCAGCGCTCATGTTCTGCACGCTGTTCTTCCAGATCCGTCTGTCACAGTTTTTGCCTTCCTGGACCGGGTTTCTGATTCTGGCAGCGCTGACGGTGATTGTATTTATTTTGATGCAGGTCACAATCAGCTGTGGTATTTTTTTAATCGGTCCGCTGAAGCTGATCATAAATATGCTTCTGATGCTGGGCGCCGCATCTTTTCTTTGGATTATAACGGGCAGTATTCGTATTTCGACGCTGATTCTTCTCATATTTTCTACAGTTGTAGCAGTCATTGGCCATTTGGTTGTGCAGGC
>CANTEM010000183.1 GCA_947652805.1 uncultured Clostridia bacterium
TGATCAGATGGATTATTTGCCGGAAAGGGCATCTACGCAAATTCCCGAATCATCTGCAATACCGACATATCCCAGCCCGGCAGGAACTGCCGCTTTGATTACTGCATTTTCCGCAAAGCTGGCTCCGTCTTCAGCAATATCCCCCGCGTATCCGATATCGTCCAGAGACAGAAGCGGGATTCCGCCGAGCAATTCCTTCACTTCTGCAATTTTCTTTTTATTTCTGGATGCAAGTACCAATTGTTTCATTTTTAGTTACTCCTCAAACAGCGCAGACACAAACATATCTGCATCAAAGGGCTGCATATCGCCCACCTGTTCCCCAACACCGATATATTTGATTGGAATATCCAGCATTTTCTTTATACTGAACACAGCGCCGCCTTTTGCGGTTCCGTCCAGTTTGGTTAGCACAAGCCCGGTGATGGCAGCGGATTCTTTGAATTCTCTTGCCTGAATCACAGCATTCTGACCGGTGGTAGAATCCAAAATCAACAAGGTTTCTCGGGACGCCCCCGGCAGCTCCCGGTCAATTACCCGGTCAATTTTTGCAAGCTCCATCATAAGATTTTTCTTATTGTGCAGTCTGCCTGCTGTGTCCACAATCAACACATCTGCATTTCTTTTTTTCGCAGCCGCCGCAGCATCAAATACCACTGCTGCAGGGTCGCTTCCTTCATTCTGCCGGATCAGCTCCGCACCGGCACGGTCAGCCCAAACCTGCAGTTGATCTATGGCAGCGGCACGGAAAGTGTCCGCTGCTGCAACCACTACTTTTTTGCCCTGTGACACAAGATTTGCAGCAATTTTACCGATAGAAGTCGTTTTTCCTACACCATTCACGCCGATTACCAAAATAACGGAAGGCGTTGTTTCCAGATGCAGCGGTTCGCCGTCTCCGATTTTTTCGCGGAGAATTTTCTGGAGTGCGTCCTTCACATCGGCAGGTTCCTTCAAGCGGTCATCCTTTATCTGTCCCCGCAGAATATCAATGATTTCTTCCGCCGTTTCAAAGCCCATATCAGAACAAATCAACAGTTCTTCCAGTTCCTCCAACAAATCCTCATCTACCTTCACAAAAGCGCGCAGTACATTATCAACCTGTCCGAATACTGCGTTTTTCGTTTTGGAAAGTCCATTTTTCAGTTTCTCAAAAAATCCCATAAATGCTCCGATCCGCCGCACCCGCGGCAGTTTAATATGTAATTCTTACTGGGTAAACTGATCCGCCACTGTTTTATCTCGTGCCACAGCCGCTACATCCAGTGTAAATACCTTTGAAATACCCCGGCGTGGCATTGTGACGCCATACAGGGTATCTGCTGTTTCCATCATGCCCCGGCGGTGGGAAATCAGTATAATCTGCAACTCTTTGGAAAAACGCTTCACATAATTGGCAACTCTGGTTACGTTGACTTCATCCAGCGCCGCTTCGATTTCATCAAAAATACAGAAGGGGGAGGGATTCACGCGAATCATCGCAAAAATCAGCGCAATCGCTACGAACGCCTGCTCGCCGCCGGACAGCAGATTTAGATTTTTTACCATTTTTCCGGGCGGCGCCGCGTTGATTTCCACGCCGGACTCCAGAACATGCTCCGGATCTGTCAGCACCAAATGGGCGCTTCCGCCGCCGAACAATTCTTTAAAGGTCTCGCCGAAATACTGATTGATCTGATTGAAAGCTGCGGTAAACATCCGCTCCATTTCCGAGTCAATAGACTGAATAATTTTCTCCAATTCTTCCTTGGAAGCGCCGAGATCCTCCAACTGTTCTTTCAGATAGTCATACCGCTCCTTCAGTGCGCTGTATTCGTCGATTGCACCTACATTTACATTTCCAAGACTTTTAATCGCATTTTTCTTTTCTGCAAGCTGCGCCGCTGCCGCTGGGCGGGAATTTTCCGTCAATACAGGAACATCCATTGCCGCCGCTGTGCTGTGGGTAAGCTCATATTCATCCCACAGGCGACTGGTCATTTTGTCCACGCTATCGTTGAGCCGTTCCAGCTTGGTTTCATTGGCAGTATGCGCCCGGAACAACAGCTCCCGCTTGGCAGACACATCTTTTATTTTCAGCCGAATTTCATTCAGCCGGCGGTCATATTCCGCATTTCCTGCTTCCAGCCGCACCCGCTCCTGCTCTGCGGATGCCAATTCCTGACGCAGCATGTCTGCCTGCTGTCCTTGACTTGCAATCTGCTCCTTGGTTTCCAGAACTGCCTCCCGCAAAGCCGCCGCTTCACGATGCTGTTCCGCTCCCTGGGCGCGGTGTGTATTGGCACGATCCAGTGCCGCGTTTACCGATTCCTGTAAATTCTCTGCATCCCGCATACGTTCTGCAACGGAAATTTGCAGATCCCCACGCCTGGCATCAGCCTCCCGTATAGCATCGTCCCAGGAATTGCGTTCGATATCCGTTTCCGTGCGTTTTGCAGCGATCTCCTGAATCTGCCGTTCCAACTGCTGCATTTCTGCTTCCAGCTCCTGCAAATCAGTAAACCTTCTTATTTCTCTGACCGAAAGCA
>CANTEM010000184.1 GCA_947652805.1 uncultured Clostridia bacterium
ATATTGTTAATCAGCTTGGTTTCAAGCTTGGAATTATACAAAGGATCCGGCAAACCGTAACCAGTCTCGCTCCAAGTACGGTGCGAAACGCGCAAAGAAGAAGTAATTTTTCTTTGCATCAAATTCCTCGATCAAATAAATTCAGCAGTCGTGCTGAAGGTGAAAGATGTTTATATACAACTGCCGCCTTCCGGCACAGTCGGGAATTCTATTTTCGAGTACCTGTGATAACATTTTTTAATGAAGGAGGGAAGAAAAGTGTCGAGAAGAGGTCAGATATCCAAAAGAGACGTTTTGCCGGATCCTTTGTATAATTCCAAGCTTGTAACCAAGCTGATTAACAATATTATGCTGGACGGCAAAAAGGGTGTTGCTCAGAAAATCGTTTACGAGGCATTCGCGATCGTAGAAGAGAAAACACAGAACAATCCCCTGGAAGTCTTTACAGAAGCTCTCGATAACGTAATGCCGGTCCTGGAAGTAAAGGCACGCCGTATCGGTGGTTCCAACTACCAGGTTCCTATGGAGGTTCGCCCCGAGAGAAGATTCACACTGGGTCTGCGCTGGATGACAAACTTTGCAAGAAACCGTGGTGAAAAAACCATGGCAGAACGTCTTGCAGGCGAAATCATGGACGCAAAGAACAGCACTGGCGGAGCTTTCAAGAAAAAAGAAGAAACACACAGAATGGCAGAAGCGAACAAGGCTTTCGCGCATTACAGATATTGATGCTGCGTGCGAACCCTTCCTTTTGCTTAAATTAGCAAGGAGATTATGTAACCTATGCCGAGAGAATATTCGCTCGAGCGTACCAGAAACATCGGTATCATGGCGCATATCGACGCGGGTAAAACCACCACTACTGAGCGTATCCTGTTTTATACAGGTAAAACGCACAAAATCGGTGAAACCCACGAAGGAAGCGCTACCATGGACTGGATGGAGCAGGAACAGGAACGTGGTATCACAATCACTTCCGCTGCTACCACCTGTTTCTGGAAAGATACGCGTATTAATATCATTGATACTCCCGGTCACGTTGACTTCACTGTAGAGGTTGAACGTTCTCTGAGAGTATTGGACGGCTCCGTAACCGTGTTCTGCGCGAAAGGCGGAGTTGAACCCCAGTCTGAGACTGTATGGCGTCAGGCGGACAAATATCAGGTTCCCCGTATGGCATACGTCAACAAAATGGACATCATGGGGGCAAATTTCTATCATGTTGTTGATATGATGCATGAACGGCTGAAAGCAAACGCTGTTCCGATTCAGCTGCCCATCGGTGCCGAGGACAGCTTCCGCGGTATCATCGACCTGATCAATATGGAAGCAGACATCTACTACGATGATCTGGGCAAGGATATGCGTGTTGAGCCGATTCCGGAAGATATGAAGGAAAAGGCTGAAGAATATCACAACGCCCTCATCGAATCCGTAGCAGAAAGCGATGAAGCTTTGTTTGAAAAGTACTGCGACGGTGAAGAACTCACTGTTGAGGAAATCAAGGCTGCACTGCGTAAAGCTACCATTGAAAACAAAATCGTTCCCGTTGTATGCGGAACATCTTACAGAAATAAGGGCGTTCAGAAGCTTTTGGACGCGATCATCGACTATATGCCCGCTCCGGTAGACATTCCTGCAATCAAGGGAGTTGATCCTGAAAGCGGCGAAGAGGACGAACGTCCTGCATCCGATGAAGCTCCCTTCTCTGCTCTTGCATTCAAAATCATGACAGACCCGTTTGTAGGTAAGCTTTGCTTCTTCAGAGTATACTCCGGAACCATCGGTGCCGGCGAATACTGCTACAACTCTACAAAGGGCAGCCGGGAAAGAATGGGGCGTATCCTACAGATGCACTCCAACGAGCGTCAGGATATTGACCGTTGCTACTCCGGTGATATCGCAGCAGTGGTTGGCGTAAAAAATACTACCACCGGCGATTCCTTCTGTGATGAAAAAGCGCCCATCATTCTGGAATCCATGGAATTCCCGGAACCTGTTATCCGTGTTGCAATTGAGCCTAAGACAAAAGCAGGTCAGGAAAAAATGGGTATCGCCCTTGCAAAGCTTGCAGAGGAAGACCCCACTTTCCGTGCTTACACAGATGAAGAAACCGGCCAGACCATCATCGCCGGTATGGGAGAGCTTCACCTGGAAATCATCGTAGACAGACTTCTGCGTCCCCAGGTTGCTTATAAAGAAACCATTCGCCGTCCCTCCGAATCTGACACAAAATATGCGCGTCAGTCTGGTGGTAAAGGTCAGTACGGTCATGTTAAAATCAAAATGGAACCCGGCGAACCCGGCAGCGGATATGTATTTGAAAATACCGTTGTGGGTGGCGCGATCCCGAAGGAATATATCTCCTCTGTAGACGCTGGTATCCGTAGCGCTATGGAATCCGGTGTTCTGGCAGGATATAATGTTGTAGACGTGAAAATCAACCTCTACGACGGTTCCTATCATGAAGTTGACTCTTCAGAAATGGCATTTTTGCTAAGGGGAATTGGCAACTGAGCAT
>CANTEM010000185.1 GCA_947652805.1 uncultured Clostridia bacterium
TCTTGAATTGCATCTACATATTCTGTGTCTTCTTTATCTGGGTTGGTATCATCAAACCGCAGATTGCAGGAACCGCCGTACTTCTCCGCAGTGGAAAAATCAATAACCAATGCTTTGGCGTGGCCGATATGCAGATATCCGTTGGGCTCCGGCGGAAACCGAGTGATAATATCGCCTTTGGCATATTTCCCTGCCGCGATTTCTTCGTCTATAAAACCGTGAATAAAATTACTGCTTTCTTCCATACAGCAAAACTCGCTTTCTGTTTAGGATAAGATTGTATTGAGTATCGTATCTATTCTGGCAAGGGTTGCGTCTCTACCGAGAATCTGCATGACCGCATATAAATCCGGCGCATTCATCTTGCCGGTGACGGCAACTCTGAGGAACATGCTCACATCGCCGATATGTCCCTTGTATTTGTCTGGCTCCGCTTTGTACGCCTTCATATCCGGTGCAAATCCGATAGATCCGGCGATATCTTTTATTTTATCAAACCAGGTCTGCTGATCGTCTGCGGGGTCGAAAGAATCTTTAAATGCTGTCAATGCGTTCCTGATATCTGATTTATCAAAGGGATCCGGATACATGTCCTGTACAGTATAAAGAGAATCAAAGAAGAATCCCATATATGCTTTTGTATCCGCCCAAACGGTGAGATCCTTGCGGGGCTTGTTTCCGCCCCGTCCGATGGCAAAAGCAGCTTTGGCTATATCCGGCTGTGCTGTCAGCAGTCCAGCAAAGTCCGGATCGTATTCCTGCGCCCACGCAAGCACACCATCGTATACTTCTTCTGCTGTCATGCGGGAAATTACATTTTTAGATACATCATTCAATTTATCAAAGTCAAACAGCGCGCCGGAGATGCTCATTTTCTTTACCGAGAATGGGAACTCCTCCCACGGCTTGTCCGGATTTGCCCGCCGCCACTCTTCAAAGTTGGAGTTGAGCAGTGTAAAGACATATTCAATGACAGATGCCCGGGGATATCCCATAGCTTTATAGTCGGCAAGCGCAGCTCCTTTGTCCCGCTTGGACAGTTTTTTCTTGGAGGTGCCTTCCATCCGCATCAACTGAGCGATATGCAGATATTTCGGCGGTTTGAATCCCAGATACCGGAACAACTGTAGGTGCTTGGGAAGGCTGGGGAGCCATTCCTCTCCCCGGACGACAGTTGTTGTGCGCATAAGATGATCGTCTACCGCATGTGCAAAATGATACGTAGGAATTCCGTCCGATTTCAGCAGGACAAAGTCCTCTTCATTTTCCGGAAACTCCACTTTTCCTTTGATCAGATCAGTGAAAAACACCTTTTTTTCACCGTCTCCATCTGCAAGAATATACAGCACAAAGGGACGTCCCTGAGCAACAGACTTCTCCGCCGTTTCCTTCCATGCGGTTCTGCGGGCTTCCTGTGCCGCCTGTGCCGCTTGCGCCTGTGCCGCCCAGTCCTTATTTTTATTTTCTTCCTTTTTGTTGACTTGCTTCAGAGCTGCCAATTCCTCATCTGTAGGAAAATAGGGATATGCTTTTCCCTCCCGGACAAGCTGTTTTGCAAAAATATGGTATGTTTCTTTGCGTTGGCTTTGCCAATAAGGACCGTAATTTCCGGTTATCCCATTTACTGCGGGACCTTCGTCAAAACGGATTCCATAATAGGAAAGCGTGTTTACAAGATCTTGCTCCGCTCCGGGAACATAGCGCAGGCTGTCCGTATCTTCTATACGCAGATAAAAGGTGCCTCCGCTTTGATGTGCCAGACGTTCGGAAACAAATGCGGGAAATAAGGTGCCAAAATGGACAAAACCTGTAGGCGAAGGAGCAACACGGGTAACTTTAGCGCCTTCCGGAAGCTCTCTGGCAGGATACTGTGCTTCCGCTTCCTCCGGTGTTTGGGTCACATTTGGAAACAAAAGCTCGGCAAGCTCACATGCATTCATACTTAATATGCCTTTCTGAAAAAATCAAATGTTTTTAAGATAAAAATTATAGTCACGCTGCTTTTGCAATGTTGTTACAGATCCATGTCCGGGATATACGGTGAAGTTGCCTGGCAGTGCATCAATTTTTCGCAGACTTGCCTGCAAATCATCCATACTTCCACCGTAAAGGTCTGTACGACCGATATCCTGATCAAACAGAGTGTCCCCGGTAAACATAATATTATCAATCAGATAGCACACACTTCCTTGGGTATGGCCGGGAGTGTGCATGACACGGAGTATGCTGTTTCCAAAAGGAAGCGTATCCTGATCGCGGAGAAGCTTATCCGCAGGCTGCATCGCAAGCTCCCGATGAAAAAAGAACCGATAACCGTTGTGCTCCGCGTTTGTCAGAAAACTTGCATCATCGGCGTGTATGAGCACCGGTGCCCCGGTAGCCTTGCGAAGCAAATCAACTGATAGAATATGGTCAAAATGGCCGTGGGTTAATAAAATATATTGCAAATTTCCGGGATTCTTAGCGCTGCTTGTTTTATTTATGCAGGCCTGTCCGCAAAGCACTACCTATAAATCT